>JBEDKY010000201.1:0-9267 GCA_041171905.1 Pseudomonadota bacterium | reverse complement strand
TGCTTACTGGCTGTTCCCAATTCCGAACCAAATGGCGATGTGGCCAAACTTCCGCAGCCCGCTTCTGTGGGACGTTTTCGCGGTCTCGACCTACTTCACTGTTTCAACCCTTTTCTGGTTTGTTGGCCTCATTCCCGACCTCGCCACGTTCCGTGACCGTTCGAAAGGTGTGCGCAAATTTGTCTATGGCCTTTTCGCTCTGGGTTGGCGCGGTTCTCACCGTCACTGGCTCAACTACGAACGCGCTTATTTGATTCTCGCAGCTCTTTCGACTCCTCTGGTTCTCTCGGTTCACACCATCGTGAGTTTCGACTTCGCGACCTCACAGCTGCCAGGCTGGCACGCAACAATCTTCCCACCCTATTTCGTTGCAGGTGCTATCTTCTCAGGCTTCGCAATGGTGATTAACCTGATGATCATCTGCCGCTGGGTCTTCAAGCTGGCGCATCTCGTGACGATGCGCCACTTCGAGAACATGGCAAAGATCATCCTCCTGACGGGTTCGATCGTCGGCTACGCATACGCGATGGAATTCTTCATCGCTTGGTACAGCGGCAACCCCTACGAGCGCTACATTTTCGTCAGCCGCGCAACAGGACCCTATGCTTGGGCGTACTGGACCATGATCACATGCAACGTGATCATCCCGCAGCTGTTCTGGGTTCGTAAAGTTCGCACCAACCTTTGGGCGCTGTTCATCATTTCCGTGTTCGTGAACATCGGCATGTGGTTCGAGCGTTTTGTGATTATCGTCACATCGCTGCACAGAACCTTCCTGCCTTCATCATGGGCTTATTTCCAGCCGACCATCATCGACATCTCGACGTTTATCGGTTCGTTCGGTCTGTTCTTCACGTTGTTCCTTCTCTTTGTGCGCTTCCTTCCGATTGTCGCCATCGCTGAAGTGAAAACAGTCATGCCGGAAGCCGATCCGCACGGGCACGACCACGGACACAAACATGCGACAGGAGGAGCACACTGATGAGCCAGAAGCCAAACCTCTACGGAGTGCTAGCAGAATTCCCGTCGGCACCGGCCATTTACCACGCCTGCGAAAAGGTCCGTGACAAAGGCTTCAAGCACTGGGATGCGCACACGCCGTTCCCTGTGCACGGTCTTGAAAAGGCGATGGGACTCAAAGCCAGCATCGTTCCTTGGATCGTCCTCGTCATGGGTCTCTCGGGAGCAGCAGGGGGCATGACCCTGCAATGGTGGATCAACACACAAGCTTACCCATTGGCGATTTCAGCGAAACCATTCTTCAGCTGGCAGGCGTTTGTGCCGGTCACTTTTGAATTGGGTGTGTTGCTCGGTTCATTCGGTGCCGTTTTTGGTATGCTTTTCATCAATCGTCTGCCGATGTGGTACCACGCACTTTTCCGTTCGGCCCGCTTCGAGAAAGTAACCGACGACAAATTCTTCATCTCGATTGAAGCGCGCGACCCGAAATTCGACGCAACCGCAACCTCTAAAATGCTGACCGAACTCGGCGCAACTCATGTGGAGTTGGTGGAACAATGAAAATGAAAAACTCTGCTTTTTTCGCTTCGGGTGTGAGTCTGAGCATCATGCTGGCAACCGCCGGCCTGATGTCTGCGTGCCGCGGTCAACCATCGGAAGATCCGCCGATTCACCCAAACCTCAACATGGACTTCCAAACCAAGTACCGTCCGCAAAAGAAGAATGAATTCTTTGAAGACGGAAGAGCAATGCGCGAGCCTGTGGCAGGTACGGTCGCCCAAGGTCAGCTGAAGGAAGATTCACAGCTGCACCTCGGCAAGTCCGGTGAAGCCTTTGTCAGCAAAATTCCGATGCCCATTACGCAGGCCTTCGTTGAGCGCGGCCGTGAACGCTACGACATTTACTGTGCGGTTTGCCACGGTAAAACGGGCGCGGCGAACGGCATTGTCGTGCAAAGAAACGCTGGCATGCTCAAGCCGCCCAGCTTCCACGACGACCGCCTCGTGAGCATGCCCGCTGGTCAAATTTATGATGCGATCATCAATGGCGTGCGCGGCAACATGCCCTCGTACTCCTATGCCATTCCTGTCGCCGATCGTTGGGCTATCGTCGCCTACGTGCAAGCTCTGCAATTGAGCCGTCGCGGCTCACTGCAAGATGTTCCCTCTGATGTTGCCGCTGCGAAAGGATGGAAGTGATGAGTGCAGGCCATGCAAAAACAATCAATGAAAAAGACATCGTGCTTCCGCAGTCGCACTGGCTGCGCAAGCTGCCGCTGACCGGAATCGTTCTTGGCGTGATTTGCCTTGTTGCGGCGCTGGGTCTTGCACTCGGTAACCACGATAAAGTCGAAACGCTGCAGTGGTCCTTTCACACGTCGTACATGTACTTTCTGAGCATGGCTCTTGGCAGTCTGTTCTTTGTGTTGGTGCAGTTTGCAACTCGTGCTGGGTGGTCGGTAGTCGTGCGCCGGTTCGCAGAGAACTACGCCGCCACGCTGCCCATTTTCGGTTTGCTGTTCTTCCCGATGCTGTTCGGATTCCACAGCCTCTTCCACCACTGGACATCCGAAGAGGCCAAAGCCGACCGAATGATTCAGGCCAAGGCGGCGTACCTCAACGAGCAGTTTTTCACTGTCCGCGGCATCGTTTACGTCGTGATCTGGAGCATCTTGGGGCTCTATTACTACCGGAACTCAGTGCGTCAGGATGTCACCGGCGACAAGGCGATCACTGCCAAGTTGCAAAAGTCTAGCTACCCCGCAATTGCACTGTTTGCCCTGAGTGTTTCGTTCTGCGCGTTCGACTGGATCATGTCACTGAGCCCGCACTGGTACTCCACAATGCTTGGCGTTTACTATTTCGCCGGCTGCATCATGGTCGTCTACGCCCTGCTTCTGCTCACCTCACTCGCCGTGCGCGGCGGTACCAAGATGGGCCACTACATCTCCACAGAGCACATTCACGATCTCGGTAAACTGCTCTTTGGCTTCAACGTGTTCTGGACCTACATCGCATTCTCGCAATACTTCCTCATCTGGTACGGCAACATTCCAGAAGAAACCGAGTACTACGCAATGCGCTCGCTCGGCGAGCACGGAGCCCACTGGCTGCCTTGGAGCATCGCTCTGATGGTCGGACACTTCGCCGTCCCCTTCCTGTTCCTCATGTCGCGTCACATCAAGCGCAACAACCTGCTCGTAGGCGTTGGCGCGGTGTGGCTCATGATCATGCAGTATGTGGACATCCATTGGCTGATTCGCCCCAACTGGAACAGCGAGCTCAACCACTTCGGAATCTTTGACGTTCTGACGTTGGTCGGCATCGGTGGCCTGTTTATTGGCACGGCAACACTGCTTCTGACCCGCAAGAGTCTTCTGCCGCAAAAAGATCCGCGGCTGGCAGAATCACTTGCCTTTGAAAATCTCTGAGAAGGGAAAGAGGACATGGAAAAGAAAACTCTTGATCAACATCATCAGACAGCAGGACAAGCATCTATTGAGCCTGACAACCTTCCGGTTAAGAGTATTGCTTGGATGGTTGTCGCTCTGATTGTCATCGTGGTGGGAACGTTCGTGGCTATGAATCAGCTCTATTGGATAACCAGTACGAACGAGATTCAAACCAAAGAACTCGATGTTCCCAACAGGCTCCTGACAACTATTCAGGCTGCAGACAAAGAAGAACTGGGCAACTACGACGTATTGGACAAGCAAAAAGGTGTTTACCGTTTGCCGATTGAAGATGCCATCAAGCTGTACGTGAAGAAAAACGGCAACTGACTCAAGGGTTTTGGCAGGAATAAATGGTTTTGAAGGCAGCAGTTAAAAGCAAACTCAAATCCCTCAAGGGAGTTGGCACAGCAGTGCTGACGGCTTTGCTTTGCGCTCTTTCCATTCCCTGCGCCGGCGACGACAATCCCGAAGCTCACCGCGATGCCGCACGGCCGGACCTCCAGACACCCAAGAAGCTCGACAACGTCACAATCGTTGAAAAGCTGGGCACGAATCTTGCCGTCAGAGATATGTTTTTCCGCAATAGTTCACAGGGGCCCGCGCTGTCGTTCGACCAGCATTTGCAGCCCAATCTGCCGACAATGCTCACGCTGAATTATTTTCAGTGCACAGCACTTTGCTCAATCCAGCTCAATGCCTTGGTCGACGGGCTCAAAAAGCTCGACTATCTACCCGGCCGAGACTTCAATCTCGTGAGTGTCAGCATCGATACGCGAAACTCGCCCGAACTGGCACAGGCCAAGCAGGAAAACTATTTGCAGAGCTTGGGACGAGAGGGAGCGGCGTGGAAATTCCTCGTGGGCGATCAAAAGTCCATCGACCTTCTGGCAGGCTCGGTGGGATTCCAGTACCGCTACGACAAAGAAACCGATCAGTTTGCCCACACCGCAGCTGTGTTCTTTTTGTCTCCCGACTTCAAGGTGTCACGCTACCTCTACGGACTGCAGTACTCACCTCGTGACCTGAAATTTGCACTCGTCGAGAGTTCAAAAGGCCGTCTTGGCTCTCCCATCGAAAAGCTCATCCTGCGCTGCTTTCACTTTGATGAGATGGCAGGCAAGTACACACCCATCGCCATGAACACCATGCGCGTGGCAGGCATTCTATTTTCTATCTTCTTATTGATTTTGGTTGTTGTCCTTTCTCGAAGAGAAAAGGCGCTTCATCGCGAGGAGTACGCACAGTGAACCTTGGCTTTGCTCTTGGACATATGATGGCGCAGGCATCTGACACAGCATCATGGTGGAAGCCGATTCAGGCCTCCACTCATGCAACTGCGGTGGATAACCTGTTTAACTTCATCATGTACCTCTGCTTCTTTTTCTTTGTTCTGATCGTCGGAGCCATGGTTTATTTCGTGGTGAAGTATCGCCGCAAAGGCAACGGCCCCGAGCGCACGAGTCCCATCAAGGGCAATCACAGGCTAGAGATTGTCTGGAGTGTGATCCCGACCATTTTGCTCGTGATCATTTTTGCATGGGGATTCAAGGACTGGCTTGCAATTGCGGTCGTTCCTAACAACGCGATGGAAGTACGTGTCACAGGCCAGAAGTGGAACTGGACATTCACATATCCCAAGGAAGGTATTGTCTCATCGGACTTGGTGGTGCCAGCAGGTCAGCCTGTGAAGCTCGTGATGACGTCGTCCGACGTTCTTCACAGCTTTTACATTCCCGACTACCGCGTCAAGCGCGACGTGGTTCCGGGCCGCTACACGGTGCTTTGGTTTGAGCCATCCGAGCCTGGCGTGCATCAAATCTACTGCACGGAATACTGCGGCACGTCGCACTCGCAAATGCTCTCCAAGGTCAAAGTGCTCGACAGCGCCAAGTACGAAGAGTGGATTGCCAACGGCGGTGAAGAAGGCGGTGCTTCGGCAGTTCCGCTTGCCGACAAAGGCCAAAAGCTCTACGAAGCGCGCGGCTGCGTGGCCTGCCACTCAAACGACGGTTCGCAAAAAGTTGGCCCGACATGGAAAGGACTCTACGCTGCACAGCGTAAGTTCGCCGACGGTACATCCACGACTGCCGATGAAAACTATCTTCGCCAGTCGATACTTGTCCCGGGCTCGCAAGTGGTTGCCGGCTATGCCAACGTTATGCCTAGCTACCAAGGCCAGCTGAACGACAAACAAATCGAATCCATCATTGAATACATCAAGACTTTGAAGTGAGGGGTCCGCACATGGAAAGCAACCGCAACAATGCGCCTCAGTCTGCCCATGCCGCGACAGCCGGCGGCGCTGAGCCCAACTATATCAATGCTCACAAGGGCATTTGGTCGTGGATGACAACCGTCGACCATAAGCGCCTTGGCCTTATGTACCTTGTTGGCGTGCTTAGTTTTTTCGCAGTCGGCGGGATCTTCGCACTGCTCGTCCGCACGCAGCTGCTCGGACCCATCTTTAAGGGTGCTTCCGGAAAACAGGAATGGCTGTTCAGCGGCGACACGTACAACAAACTCTTTACGCTGCATGGCGCGGTGATGGTCTTTCTCGTGATCATCCCCTCCATCCCTGCAAGCTTGGGTAACTTCTTCCTGCCGCTGATGCTCGGCGCAAAAGACGTTGCCTTCCCGAAGCTCAACCTGATGAGCTTCTACGTCTACATCCTTGGCGGTGCGTTCTTGTTGTTCTCAATTGCAACGGGAGCGATTGATACCGGCTGGACGTTCTACACCCCCTACTCAACAACCACTTCCGCATCGGTCATCTCGGCTGTTACGGGTGTGTTCATCCTTGGCTTTTCGTCCATTTTGACGGGCGTGAACTTTATTGTGACCATCCACAAGATGCGCGCACCGGGCCTGACATGGACACGCCTTCCACTGTTCGTCTGGGCACAATACGCAACATCCTTGATTCAGGTGCTTGCAACCCCAGTTCTGGCAATCACGCTGATGCTTCTGGCCATTGAAAAAACGATGGGAGTTGGAATTTTCGACCCCAAGCTCGGCGGCGATCCGGTTTTGTTCCAGCACTTCTTCTGGTTCTATTCGCACCCTGCTGTTTACATCATGATTCTTCCAGCCTTTGGCGTGATCTCGGAAATCATCACGGTCAACAGCCGCAAGCAGATTTTTGGTTACAAGGCAATCGCGATGTCGAGCGTTGCGATTGCGGTGATTGGCTTTCTCGTGTGGGGTCACCACATGTTTACGAGTGGACAGTCTGAACTCGCTTCGGCCGTCTTCTCATTCCTGACCTTTGCCGTTGCCGTTCCAACTGCAATCAAGGTGTTCAGCTGGGTGGCAACCATGTACGGTGGTTCAATCCGACTGAACTCCGCAATGTGGTATGGCCTTGCGTTCCTCTTCTTGTTCACCATCGGCGGCCTCACCGGTCTGTTCCTCGGAACTCTGTCGGTCGACATCCACCTGCATGACACCTACTTCGTTGTCGCTCACTTCCACTACGTGATGATGGGCGGAACGATGACTGCATTCGTCGGCGCACTGCACCACTGGTGGCCGAAAATGACTGGCCGCATGCTCAACGAGTTCTGGGGCAAGATCAGCTGCTTCTTTGTGTTCACAGGCTTCAACCTGACGTTCTTCTCGCAGTTCCTGCTCGGAACGAAAGGTATGCCGCGCCGCTACGCAACGTATCTGCCTGAGTTCCAAACTTGGCATCAGTTGTCCACACTCGGCTCCTACTTGCTGGGCTTGGGCTTCTTCATCACCCTTTGCTACATGATTCAATCACTCATCAGCGGTGCAAAAGCCCCACGCAATCCTTGGGGAGCGCGCTCGCTCGAATGGGAAACCGACTCGCCGCCAATTGAGCACAACTTCCATGTGCAGCCGGTCGTTAAGCACGGGCCATACGAATTCCCAGAAATTGATCACTCGATGAGCACCGGCGGAGGACACTGAAACATGACCCAACCTTCATCTTCTCATGCATCATCAGCGGGTCATCATCACCCCAAGTATCTTGCGCATCACTTTGAGTCGATGGCGCAGCAGAATGCTTCGGGCAAACTGGGGATGTGGCTTTTTCTCGGCCAGGAAGTGCTGTTTTTCAGCGGTCTGTTCCTTGCCTATGTTCTGGCGCGAATCATTTATCCCGAAACATTTCTTGCCGCGCATGAACTGCTCGACTGGAAACTCGGAGCGCTGAACACCATATTCCTGCTGACGAGCTCGCTGACGATGGCTCTCGCTGTGCGCGGTGCACAGGTCAACAGCAAGCCTCAGATGTTCTACAACATCCTCGCCACACTTCTTCTCGGCGGCGCGTTCATGGTTGTGAAGTACATCGAATACTCACACAAATTTCATGATGGACTGCTTCCCGGCCACTTCTTTGATGCAACAAAGGCCATGCACAACGGCCAGCTTGCCAACATCCCAGGCGCACCAGCCATCTTCTTTGCCATCTACTTTGTCATGACCGGTACGCACGGATTGCACGTGTTGATTGGTATGGGACTCATGCTGTGGCTGCTCGTGCGAATCAAGCGCGGCGATTTCAACTCAGAAAATCACGTGTATCTCGAGAACGTTGGCCTTTACTGGCACATCGTCGACTTGATCTGGATTTTCCTGTTCCCACTCCTTTACCTTGTACGCTGATCGGGAGGCGAAAGACGTATGTTTCAAAAACTTCGTAGCCTAGTTGTGAAGTCATCCGCAGCGCACGCCGGCGGACACGGCGATGAGCCGCATGTATTGCCGCTGTCCACATACTTTGCAGTGTTCGGTTCGCTGCTTGTGCTGACAGTGCTCACGGTTGTCGTGTCGGTCATTGGTCTGCCGCAGCCAGCATCGATCATCGTTGCGATGGTCGTTGCCATGATCAAGGCAAGCCTTGTCGTTCTGTGGTTCATGCACCTCAAGTTCGATGACCGCTTCTACAGTTTGATCTTTGTGATCTCTCTGCTCTTTCTTGTGCTGTTCTTTGCCTTCACGTCATTCGACCTGCTGACCCGTGGTCAGGTCAATCCGGAAGAAAGCACCTTTTCGCAGGACGGCTCTTTGCTGAGACGCGACTTCATGAAGAAGTAATCGTCCCCGAAACGAAAAAACCGGAGGCCGCGCGGCGCTCCGGTTTTTTTCGTTTTATGTTTGATAAAACTCAGCTGGCCCAGGCACAGCAGGCTCACCAACGGATGAGGTTGCAGCCCCAGGTAAACCCAGCACCAAAAGCAAGAGTCAGAACCAGCTGGCCCTCTTTAAGCTTCCCTTGCTCGACAGCTTCGGACATACAAATAGGGATCGTCGCAGCCGTGGTATTGCCGTACTTCTGGATGTTGTTGAACACGCGGTCTTCATTGATACCAAGCTTCTCGCGCACCGCTTCGTTGATGCGCAGATTGGCCTGATGCGGAACAACGAGGTCGATTTCCGATGGATGCACTCCATTGCGCTGAAGAACTGTCGAAGCCACTTCCAACATTCGTGTGACTGCATTCTTAAACACCACACGTCCGTCCATCTTGGGATGGATGTCGCCGTTTTCAATGGACTCGCGAGTCAGGAATCCAGCCGTCGTCGAACCAGGAGCCTTGAGAAACAGCAACTGTGCGCCGGAACCGTCGCTGCCCATGGCCGAATCAATCACGCCACGGACGTTGTTGCGGGGTGTCGGGCGCTCCTGACCTGCAGAGCTTTGTGCTTCGACAACCAACGCACCTGCACCATCGCCAAACAAAACCGCCATATCGCGGCCCCGATTGCTCATGTCGAGAATAGGCGATTGAACTTCCGAGCAAACGAGCAAGATACGCTTTGCCATTCCGGCGCGAATATAGGCATCGGCCGTGGCCAAACCGTAGATCAGTCCGCTGCAC
>JBEDKY010000200.1:0-3369 GCA_041171905.1 Pseudomonadota bacterium | reverse complement strand
TCCCAGACAACATCGGCGCTGTTTAGCACGAGCGGGTTTCCTGAGAGCAGTTTTGTTTCCAACTCGGGAGAAATTTTTCCACGCGGCAGGTTAGCAGCCACAGACCACGCAGGAAGCAGTCGACTGACGAGAAGTTGTTTTTCAGGCGCGCTGATCCGGCCATCATCACCGAGCGAAAGCGGCAGTGCATCGTGCACATGCCATGGTTCAACCATTTCCCGCCGCAGCTGGATGCAGGTGCCGACCGTTCCCATTGCCTTGGCAATGTCGCGCGCAAGCGAGCGCACATAAGTTCCCTTGGAGCAAACCACCCTGAGCGTCAGCTGCTCAAGGTTGCAGTCGACAAGTTCAAGAGAGTGGATGGTGACCGTGCGTCGCTTGGTCTCGATGTCGATAGGCAGCTGGCCGGTTCCGCGCATGTATTCGTAAAGTGGCATGCCGTTCAATTTGAGCGCCGAGTAAACCGGCGGAACTTGTTCTATTGGGCCGCGAAAATTCGCGAGGTAACTGTCCACCCTTGCGACGGCTTCGGCTGAAGGAAGCTCGGTTTCTGCAATGACGCGGCCGGTTGGATCGAGTGTGTCGGTCTCGCGTCCGAATCCGATGGTGAACAAATATCCCTTTTTTCCGTCCATGGCCTCGTCAGACAATCGGGCGGTGTTGCCAATCATTATAGGGAGAAGCCCTGAGGCGAATGGGTCGAGTGTGCCCAGATGCCCCACTTTGTCGGCGCCGAGTGTGCGTTTGATGGTTGCAACCACCGCATGACTGGTTGGACCTGCGGGCTTGTCGATAAGAAGAAGTGACATGGTTCTGGGCTTAATCTTTCTCGGTTTCGGAGACTGCGTCCAACTCCACGCCATCTGCCAGAGCATCGTCGCGCTTGATTGTCTCAATCAGTTCGGAAATGCGCGCTGCACGCTGAATAGATTCGTCAAAGAAGAAAGAGATGACTGGCGTGTAGCGCATTTTTAAAGTGTCACCGAGCGAGCGGCGGATAAAACCGCTCGCCTGTTTGAGCCCCTTGTCGACCGCAAGGCGCTCGGATTCGCTGCCCATGACGCTGTAATAAACTTTGGCGAGCTGAAGGTCGGGCGAGACACGAACAGAGTTGATGGTGATGTTTTTCAGGCGCGGATCGGAGAGCTCACCGCGGATCAACATCATTGCAATGTGTTCACGAATTTGTTCACCGACTTGCAGAATACGCTTTGAGGACACAAAAAATCTCCGGCTCAGAACAAAACACCGGGCTCGAGGCCCGGTGTTTGACAACCACTCAGTGGAGGGTGGCGGCGGTCTCTTCGATGACGAAGGACTCCAGCACATCTCCGACCTTGAGGTCGTTGTAGTTTTCAACACCAATACCACACTCGAATCCCTGCAGGACTTCCTTGGCGTCATCTTTGAAGCGCTTCAGAGAACCGATGCGGCCCGTGTAGATCACGATGCCGTCACGCACAACACGAATGTGTGAGTTGCGAGTGACTTTGCCGTCGGTGATTGCAGTACCTGCAATGACGCCGATCTTTGGCACCGAGAACAAGTTGCGGACTTCGGCATGACCAAGAACTTTTTCTGTTTTGATCGGAGCCAGCTTGCCCGCCATCAGTTTTTCAATCGTTTCGATCAGCTCATAGATGATGCTGAAACATTGAATTTCTACACCACGAGACTCAGCTGCGTTGCTCGACAGTTTGTCGGGCCGCACGTTGAATCCAACAATAGTCGCCCCGGAAGCTTCCGCCAGAGTGACGTCGGTTTCGGTGATTCCACCCACGGCAGCGTGGATGATGCGGTTCTTGACCTTTTCAGTGTCGAGCTTCTGCAAGCTCGCGCGGATGGCCTCAACCGAACCATGCGTATCTGCTTTGAGAATGATCGGCAGCTCTTTGGGCTTGTTGGAATCTTCGCCCAATTTGGCGAGGAAATCTTCCAAGGTCGCCTTTGGTTTGCCTGCAAGTTCCTTCTGGCGGTGCTTTTCAACACGGAAGGCAACTGCTTCTTTGGCAATGCCTTCGTTTACGACGCAGTTGAACTGGTCGCCCGCCGCAGGCACTTCAGAGAGACCGATAATCTCAACTGGAGTGGCTGGAAGAGCAGCAGGGAGGCGTTGGCCTTTGTCGTCGAACATCGCGCGCACGCGACCGTACGACAATCCCGCAACAATGCAGTCGCCCTGATTGAGGATACCGCTTGTCACGATCACGGTTGCAACCGGGCCGCGCGATTTGTCGAGCTTGGCTTCAATTACGATACCAGCTGCAAGGCCTTCTTTTGGCGCTTTGAGATCGAGAACTTCGGACTGCAACAGCAGCGATTCCAGCAGTTCAGGAATGCCTTGCTTGGTCTTGGCAGAGACCGGCACAAACATCGACTCACCACCCCATACTTCGGGTGTCACGTTGTGCTGCGAAAGTTCGCGTTGGATTCGTTCAAGGTTTGCACCTGCCTTATCCATTTTATTCACTGCAACGATGATTGGCACGCCCGCTGCTTTGGCGTGAGCAATTGCTTCCACCGTTTGTGGCATCACACCGTCATCTGCTGCGACAACCAAAACAACGATGTCGGTGACCTGAGCACCGCGCGCACGCATCTGCGTGAACGCCTCATGGCCAGGAGTATCGAGGAACGTCACGGGACGGCCGTTGTGTACAACCTGGTATGCGCCGATGTGCTGCGTGATTCCGCCCGCTTCGCCTGCTGCAACATCTGCTGAGCGGATGGCGTCCAGCAGCGATGTCTTGCCGTGGTCAACATGGCCCATGATTGTCACGATAGGAGCGCGCGTCACCATTTCAGCCTGCGCGGAGTCTGTCTTGGCAGTCTTTTTCGTGTTCAAGATGTCGGTCAGGCTGACCGACGCGTTTTGAACCTCGAAATCGAATTCATTGGCAACAAGAGTTGCAGTTTCCATATCGAGCTGTTGATTGACGCCGGCCATCATGCCGAGTTTCATCAACACTTTGATGATGGCGGAGCTCTTGATGCTCATTTCGGCAGCCAAATCCGCCACCGAAATCGACTCGTCGACGCGGACGACGCGCTTAGAAGCCTTCATCGGGTTTGCTTGTTCGTTTCTCTTGTCGTCACGTTTACGTGACGGTGCTGAGCCGCGTCTGCGGTTCGGAAGAATGACTGTACGAACCTGACTTACAGCACCTTCGGAAGAGCCTGATTCGTCCTCAGGGCCGTAATAAAGCTCTTCATCGATGAACTCGTCGCTTTCGCCACCGCGTGCACCTTTAGCGCGTGCTTTGCGATTTTCGTCTTCTTCCTGCATGCGCCGACGGCGCAATTCGTGTTCTTTTTCTTTTTCGCGCCCACGAACTCCATCTTTTCCAAGCGGAGTGGTCGCATCAGATG
>JBEDKY010000199.1:0-4694 GCA_041171905.1 Pseudomonadota bacterium | reverse complement strand
GATAAGGTCTTCGAACGTGAACATCTTTCGACGGATCTCTTCCGTGAGGTCCGGATCTCGTTCCTCGAGCCGGTCGAGAATTGTTTCTTCGGTTGCCTTGTCCATCATGATGAGCATTTCAACGATCGGTGTCACGCCGCCAATTTGCTGCTGTGTGACGTTACCCATGCGCTGAACTTCGCCGCGCAGAACGTCGTCGATTTCATCGATGAGCTCGGGCGACACGGCTTCGAGTTTGGAAATTCTCAAAATCAATTCTGTGTGCAGACTCTCCGGGAGCATTTTGAGCGTCTCACCGAATTTCCTGGGTTCAAGATGGGCGAGCACAAGTGCAATCGTCTGCGGGTGTTCATTGCGCAGGATATTCGACAACATTTTAGCGTCAATCAGTTCGAGAGACTCAAGAGTCGCCGCTGTTTCAAGAGCGAGGTCTTCAATATAGGCATTGGCTTGTCCGTCGCGGAATGCACTCTCAAGCAATTTTTTGGTGAACTCGTTGCCGCCGAAAAAATACTTCTTGTTACTTTGCAGAACGTGATAGAATTCTTCCATCACTTCGTCGATTGTTTCGCCGTCGATGCGGCCCAAACGGCTCATCGCACTACCGACGCGCTTGATTTCAAATTCATTCATCTGCTTGAAAATTTCAGCGGAAATGTCTTCGCCAAATGCAAGAAGCAAAATGGCCGCTTTCTGTGGTCCGGTGTACTTGGTCGCCACGCCCGGGTTCCCCCTCCCCTGAAGGCACAATCCGCCGACGGATCTGCCGCTTGTCACGCTTTTTTCAGGATACTCAGGCGTTTATTTTCCCACTCGGCAACCCTGACCACTCCCGTCAACTTTCCAGACGGCAGCTCTGCCTTGTTAATAACTACAAGATTTTACGAAGTTTTTAAGAAAAATCCTTTTACTTGCGGCACTTGGCCCTCTGGAGTATGACCCCAGCGTTTAACCCTCAGGGCAAGGAGTGCAGCCATGGCCTTCAATTCTTCAGCAGTCTCTCTCGAATGGAAAATGAACAACCTGATCCTCCGCCGCGGTGCAAGCGTCCTGATGATTGAGGCAGCCAACGTTCAGGTTCTCAGAACTCTCAAAGAAAAGAACGACTTCAACGAATTCTTCAAAACCAAAGCGCTGGTCAATCGCGAAGCGCGTCGCGTTTTTGAAGCTTGGGAGCGCAAGGACAAAGACCTGCTCGACAAGCTGTTCGGTGAAATGAACGCCTAAAGTTAAAGACGCGTCAGTCTTTTTCTTTTGCTCAGGCCGCCGGAATTGTGGAGTTATGCCCGATGAGCGTTTTTCATAATCTCGCCTTCTATAAGTTTGTCAGTATCGGTGACGTCCAGACGACGGCCGATGAGTTCCGAGCGCTTGTCGAAACACTCGACATGAAGGGAACGCTGATCTTCGCATCCGAGGGCCTCAATGGTTATGTTGCGGCCAGCCCTGAATCAGCTGAGAAGTTTGTCGATCACTGCCGGCGCGATGCACGTTTTGCCGACATCGAGTTCAAGGTGTCTGTGAGCGACTTCCAGCCGTACAGCCGAATGCTCGTCAAACAAAAAAAAGAAATCGTCACCATGGGCCGCACCGGCATCGAGCCGGCGCACTTCACCGGCAAACACGTCGACGGCGAAACACTCAAGAAATGGCTCGACGCCGGCGACGAAGTGATTCTCCTCGACACGCGCAACGACTACGAGACAAAACTCGGCACATTCAAGAACGCAATTGTTCCCGACATCAAAACCTTCCGCACATTCCCTGCGTGGGTTGAAGACAATTTCATGGAGAACAAGAACAAGCGGGTTGTGACTTTTTGCACCGGCGGCATTCGCTGCGAAAAGGCCACAGCCTATATGCGTCAGGCCGGGTTTGATGACGTTTATCAAATTCAGGGCGGCATTCTTAAATACTTTGAAGTGACGCGGGCCATGGGCGGTGACAATCACTATGAAGGTGATTGCTTTGTGTTCGACCACCGCGTGGCAGTCAATCCGGAGCTGCGCAAGACCGAGCACGACATGTGTTACGTTTGTTGGGCAACCCTCAGCCCCGAAGACAAAGTCAGCCCGCTTTACAAGGCCAACGAATATTGCCCGCACTGTGCCGACGACACCCAGAAGCGGGCCGAGGAACGCCGGCGCAAGGCTGTCGAAACAAACCAGCGGGCTCTGCAACGACGCTTCGAACGTGCGAAGATTGCGCGTTCGAAATGGGAATCACGAGCGCAGGTGCAGTCCCTTGGCGTGACAGAAGGCGTAGATTCCGAGTCTTGAAAGAGTCGAGCCCACTCCAGAATGTCCGCGGCCTGACCACGGCAACCAGGCTGACACCCGATCGCAGCAGTTCAGGTAGCCTGTGCCTGTGTTGACTTGCCTCAGAATTTTCTGCCCGCGCTCAAGATTCCTGCAATAAACCGACGACGTCAGGCCGTACTCTGAGTCGTTCATCAACTCTACCGCCTGCGCATCATCCTTGACCTTCATGACGCCAATCAATGGTCCAAAAGTTTCTTCGCGCATCAAATCCATCGAGTGGTTCGCGTTGAGCAGCAGAGTGGGTGGAAAGAAATTGCCTTTGCCCTGCTGCGGCTGTCCACCCAGAACAAGTTTTGCACCCTTGCTGAGCGCATCCTGAACCTGCGCCTGCAAAAACGGAATGTGCTCCTTGCGTGTGATGGCACCGCAGAGTGTTTTTGCGTCGAGCGGATCACCGACAGTCCACGCCTGCATTTTTGCCTTCAGTTTTTCAACGAATGCATCGTAGATTTTTTCATGCACGTAAACACGTTCCACCGCGCAGCAGCTTTGTCCGTTGTTGTAGAGTACGCCTTCCGCAACTGCATCGGCAACCGTCTCAAGATCGCCGCATTCGTCAGTCACGTAGAGAGGATCCTTGCCACCCAACTCCATGATCAGGCGGGTCATGCGGCCAGCGACGGCCTCGGAAATCTTCTTCCCAGTCGCAAATGAGCCCGTGAATCCGACACAATCAAAGGGAAGCTGGAGAAGTTGCACACCGATCTGCCCCTCGCCCACGACACTGATGAAAACATCCTGCGGCACTCCCGCCTCATGCAGCAGACGGGTGAGATGCAGACCGGTGAGTGTCGAATATTCAGACGGCTTGTAGATGACCGCGTTTCCGCACAGCAGTGCGGGAAGAAAAACATTGAAGCCAACCAGAATGGGATAATTCCACGCGGAGATGTTCAATACGACGCCGAGCGGATCGAACGCGAGAACTTCCGCCGTGTTGCCGTCCTGACGGACCTTTTCCGGCGCCAGAGTTTTTTCGATCTCTTCGCAGAAAAAGCGGATTTTATTCATACTGCCATTGACTTCATTGCGTGCCTGCTGGAGCGGCTTGCCCATTTCGAGGGCCATGTCGCGCGCAACAATCTCAATGTCGCGCTTCAAAAACTCACCGAAGGCTTTGATGAGCGCAACACGTTCGGCGGTCGGGCGTGCAGCCCATGATGGCTGTGCCGCGCGTGCGACGGCAAATTTTTCGCGCACGGAGGCCAGATCGTCAGTCTCCACGGAGCGGATCAGTTCACCGGTGGCCGGATTTTGAATCTTCATGTCATCTCCTTCAGTTTCAGATTTTTTTCAGATCTTTCTGCGCTGTTTCTCTTTTCGCACGGCAGTAAGAAAGTCGCCGATGATCGGTGCCGGATCATCAACAACCGAGCCGAGTGTCGGGGAAAACTCAGGATGCCATTGCACTCCGGCAACGTACCGTTCTGCAAAATCCTTGTGTGTGAATGCCTCGATGATTCCATCGCTCGAGCTGTGTGCCTCAGGACGAAGATCATTGCCCAGCACCTTGACACACTGGTGATGAACGGAATTCACCTCAAGCTGTGCTTTTTTGTAAAGACCATGCAGCCAGCCATTTTGCTGCAGCGTGACGGCATGATGAACGCGGTCGTAAGTTTGCGCATTGCGATGTTCGGTGGAGGTTTGCAGCAGAGTCGGAATGTCTTGATGCAGAGAGCCGCCAAAGTAACAATTGAGAATCTGAAAACCTCGGCAGATTCCCAGAATCGGCAGACCTTTTTTGAAAAAATAATCGGCGAGATACAATTCATAAAGATCGCGATGTCTGTCGCCAGCCCAGCGGGATCGATCGAGATACGGCTCAGCGTACGTTTCCGGACAGACGTCGGCACCGCCCTGAAAAACAATGCCATCCAACTGATCGAGAATCGGATTGAGCCGCTCCGGCGGCAGATCGGGAATCAGCACCGGAAAGACGTCCGCCTGAGTTACATACCGGGCCATGTCGTTTTCGAGATAGGTGAGGCTCTTGTGTCCGAACACGACGCGGTTCACATCGGGATACATGAAACAGGCACTCAGTCCGATTTTCAGCATTGGCACGCTCCCCGTGTCAGGACTCACAAATCAAACTTGGAACGCCCTGCGGAAAAGAGCTTCGAAATCGGCGCGGGTGACTGGCTTTGGGTTGCATTGATGACACGCGTCCGCCACTGCCAAATCGCTGAGCTCGGCCAAGCGGCCGGCATCGAGCTTCATGTCTTTCAGCGACGCCGGAATCGCAAGTTTTGTGTTGAGCTGGCGGACCCACTGGATGAGGTCCTGCGTACCGATGATTTTTTCAAGATATTTGTATTTATCTGCACAGACATCTTTATTGAACTCAAGTCCGTAGGGCATCATCACAGC
>JBEDKY010000198.1:0-7904 GCA_041171905.1 Pseudomonadota bacterium | reverse complement strand
CACAGACATTCGCCGGCTCCGACGTGAAAAGACACATCGCGGACTGCGTACACTTGACCGCCGTAAACCCGGAAGTTGACCGACAGGTTTTTCACTTCGAGGATTTTTTGATTTTCGGCGGTTGCCCCGCCGGCTGCACCGGCTCCAGATCTGTGCTGGGTTTTATTTTCAGTTTGTTGAGTCTGCATTGTGTTTTCCTTGTCGGCGGCTGATCGTTCGTGCCTGCAATCGGGTTCAGACGCGGCCACGAAGTTTGGGGTCAAACGCGTCGCGCAGTGCATCGCCGAGCGTGTAGAACGCGAGCAAAGTTGCTGCAAGAACCGCAGAAGGCAAAAAGAACTGCGCAGGGTATTGCTGAAAGTGTGCGGCCGCATCCTGCAGTACTGTTCCCCACGTCGCCATCGGTGCCTCCACGCCGAGTCCGAAAAGGGACAAGAACGCTTCGGAGGTGATGATGCGCGGAATCTGTGCCGACCACATCACGATGATGATGCCGAGAAGATTGGGCGCAACATGCCTGAAAACGATCGACATCAGTGGCGCGCCCAGCAGCTTGCTCGCATGTACGAATTCGATTTCCCTCAGACGGAGAACCTCGCCACGCAAAACGCGTGCGTAGCCTGTCCACGAGAATGCGCACAGCGCAATCACAAGACTCGAAACTCCCTTGCCGAGTGCAACCTGAATGAGAATCAGCAGCAGAAGTTCAGGAAGAGTGTCGAGAATTTCTACAACACGCATGAGATACATATCGACCTTGCCGCCCATCAGGCCGGAGATAGCTCCGTAGCAAAGACCAATCAGCAGAGAGACAGTTGGAACAAGCAACGCGAGGAAAAAGTCGATGCGCGTACCGGTCACCATGCGCGCGAATATATCGCGACCGAGCGCATCTGTGCCGAACAGGTGTGTATTGCCGCGAATGACGTCGCCAGCCTGTGCATTCTTTTTGATGTTTTGTGCATCGGTCAAAGAGATCGTTTGCGTCAGGCCGGTCTGCAGAACACCTGCCAGTGGCGAGAGAAACTCTTCTTGAGTGTTTGGATCGGTCACGTAGGAGACGATGGAGTAAATATAATTCTGAGCAGGATTGAGACCCGACCCGTCAGTGTAGCTGTATTGCGCTGGATTGGTGATGGTACCGACCTGCACACCACGGAGCAGCGGATCGCTCTCGACTGTTTTGAGGTCAAGAGAGTCTGTTCCGACGACAGTGCGGTAGATCTGATAGCCGCTGACACCAGCAACGGGCTCCCATTTGAGCGTAACGCCGTTGACTGTTGCCAAGCCCGATACTGCAAAACCTTTGGGAGCCACGAGATTATCGGCTGTGAGAAGCGGAGCTGAAGTGTCGAACGGATCCATGATCAGGTCGTCTGGGATGATCGCGGAGTCTTCCGTGACAAGTAGCTTCTCGCCAAACGTCGGCGATTGGTTGATGAAGTTCATGTTCTGGGCATTTTCAAACGGCGAGCCGTCTTCTGTTTTCGGGAAGAAGAGCGGGCCAAAAACGCCAACCAATGCAACGACGACGATAAGGCCGAGCGAAAAGGTGGCGACCTTGTTGCGCATGAGGCGGATGAGAGCATCTTTCCAATAACCGACCACGGGGCGGCTGAGAAATTCTGCATCGGAACTTTGCGCAGGCTGCGGCTTGAAGAGGTCAGGAGCCAGCGCTTCGTTGGCAGTGAGCTCGTGTGGTGATTGTGTTTTCAGTGTCATTTTGAGTGAATCCTTTTTCAGCCGACACGAATGCGCGGGTCAATGATGCCGTAGAGAATGTCCGTGATGAGGTTCATCACGATCAGGAATCCGCCAAAAAATACAGTCAGGCCCATGATGACGTTGTAGTCATTGTTTTGAATGGAGCTCATATACGAGCGGCCAAGACCGGGAATTCCGAACACGTTCTCCATGATGAGAGAGCCAGACATGGTGAAAACGAGAATCGGGAAGATGATCGATATGATTGGCAAGATTGCATTGCGGATTTGATGCATGACGATCAGCCGCGAAACCGAGACGCCTTTCGCTTTCGCGGTTTTGACGTATTCGGAAAAGCCAACTTCGATCATCTGACTTTTCAGCATGCGTGTGATGGACGCCACAATTCCCAGAGCCATCGAAATGGACGGCATGACGAAATCGCGCGGTTCGCCCCAACCTGCGGGTCGCAGCCAGTTGTCAGGATTGATGTTCATCGAGGTGAGCGGCCAGACTGCAAACACATACTGGAAGATGTAGGCGAATAAAAACGACGGCAGCGAGATGCCGGCGACGCACAAGAACATCGCCGTACGGTCGATGAGGCCGTTGCGGAACAAGGCCGCAACAATACCCAGCGCGATACCTATCGTCACGCCTATCAAGACCGAGACGATACCGATGGATGCACTGACAGGAAATTGTTCGCGGATGATGTCGTTGACCTCGCGTCCGATCGTGCGGAAACTGGTGCCGAAATCACCGTGAATGAACACCTGCTTCAGCTGGATCAGGTATTGCATATACAGCGGCTTATCGAGCCCATAGCGCGCTTCGAGATTTTTGCGAGTTTCCTCTGGAATTTCCTTGGTGCGCATGAGCGGATCACCGGGGACAGCGCGCATCAGGAAAAACGTCAGTGTGAACAAGGCAAGCAAAGTAACAAACGCAAGAATCAGGCGCTGAAAAATAAAACGCAGAAGCCGCATCGCTTCCTTCCTCACAAGAGCATGCAACGGAGTGCATGTTGTTTGCAGTCGTTAAAACCAAGCTAAGGCCACGAGGCCTCTGGCAAAGACCAGAAGTCTTGCCACGTCTTCAAACGCTGGTCAAGCTGATTAGATAAGAGAAAAGCCCTGATTTCTCAGGGCTTTGAGGCAGGGTTATTTCTTGGCGGATGCTCCGCTCCAAGATGCGAAGCGCAGGTCAGGGTCCTGTCCAATCTGGTTGCGGCGCACGTTCTGCAGGCCTTCTGCCAGAAGGTACGCACGTCCGCGCTGGATGATCGGTACAAGTGCCGAGTCGGTCAGGATGAGCTGCTTCTCAGCCTCGTGAAAGAGCTTGACGCGCTCAGCCATGTTTCCGGACTTCTGAGCCTTGGCAATCAGCTCGTCAAAGTTCTTGTTCACGTATCCGCCATGATTGTTGTCGTTGGCCGATGTGAACAGGTCCATAAACGTCATTGCATCGAGGTAGTCTGGTCCCCAGCCGCCCGAAGCGATGTCGAACTGTCCGTCACGCTGCTTTTGCAGACGCGTCTTGAACGGAACGCTGTCGATCTTGACGTCTGTCTCGAAGACTTTCTTAAGCAGGTCCTGGAAGTACTCAGATTCCTTCTTGGCCACTGTTGAGTCACCCGCCAGAATCGAGAAACTCGGAACTTTGCTCTGCTTGGTTTCGCTCAGGTATTCCTTGATGAGCTTTTTAGCGGATGCGATGTCGCCGTCGCGGTAGTCAACTTTTGCTTCCTGACGGTAGGTTTTCGATGCGCCTGGCATGTAGTCTGGAACAAGGCCGAAGGCCGGTTTGTCGCCCGGAACGCCAGTGATCTTGTTGATGTACTCGCGGCGGTTGATGGCAATGCGCAGAGCCTGGCGGAGTTTCTGATTTGAGAAAAGCTTGCCCTGACGCTGGTTGAGTTCGAGATAAAAAACAGCGCCGTCAGAGAAAGTTTTGACCTGCAGGCGTTCGCGTTGAGCTGTTTCGAGACGCTCTTTGTCGAGGCCCGTGATGTCGAGACCGCCGGTGCGGAAGTTGTTGAATGCGGCACCGTTATCTTTGAGCATGACAGGAGCTTCAACGGCGCGCAGCTTGACGGCGGCGGCGTTCCAGTAAGTCGAGGCCTTTTCCATGCGCATGGAGCTTTCCTTTTTCCATGCAACCATCTTGAACGGGCCATTTCCAACGATGCTCTCTACGTTTGTCGCAAACTTGTCGCCGTATTTTTCAACAATGTCCTTGCGCACCGGGAAGAATGCCTGAAACGACATCATCGATTTGAAGAACGCAACTGGGTTGGCGAGCTTGATGACGAGAGTGGAGTCGTTGGTTGCCTTGACGCCGAGTTCGCTGACCGGCTTTTTCTTCTTGATGACGTCTTCTGCGTTCACGATTTGTGCCGTGATGGCGATGAACGAGTATTCGCTCGCGAATGCCGGATCAACCAAGCGCTGGAAAGCGTATTCGAAGTCTTTTGCGGTGACTTTCTTGCCGTCATGCCACTTTGCATTCGGGCGGATCGTGAACGTGTAGGTTTTTCCATCTCCAGAGACGGCCACGTGACTAGCGGCGCCGGGAACGATGTTGCCGTTTTTGTCGGTGGTCATCAGGCCTTCGAACATGTGCCCGAGCCAGAAATAAGAAACGGCATCGACGCCCTTGTTTGGGTCCATGCTCGGCGGCTCATCGCCCATGTTGACGAAGACTTCCTGATTGTTGCGCCGATCCGCCTGCGAGTTTTGCTGCGCAGTGGCAGAGAAACTAAAAACGCTCGCTGCTGTTGCGAGCGCCAGTGCTTTGAACTTGAATGAGTTTATCATCATCGACTCCCCATGGCCTTGAGTACAGTGCTGTCGCACCCTGGGGGACTCGTACACGAAATTGGCCGTCGGGGCAATTTAACTTTTGTTGCCACCGACGGCCCTGCGAAGCGGATCGTCTTATTTAAGCGCTCGTTGGTAAATCCTGCTGCGCCGTGTCTTGCCCAATCTCTCCGCTTTCGCGATTTGGTGGCGCAGGCGGAGGAGGCGTGGCGCTTTGCTCTGCGGGTGCTCCGCCACCGGAGTAGGGCACGAAGTTGTCGGGTGAACCGTGCTTGGCGATGAACTGCTCAAGAGTCTGTTTTTGGTCAGGCGAAATCTGGATGATGCGAACGCCGAATCCTTTGACTTGTCCTTCAACAATGCGGGCAATCTTGCAGAGACATCTCAGTTCAAAGGTCTCGCTGTCGCCGCCCGCATTGAGCTGAATGACCGTCTCGAGGAGCGTGCTGGAAACCTGAAATGGATACCGCTTGTGGTCCGAGCAGATGACGAACATCCCTGTGGCGGAGAGATCTTTTGTCTGAAAGTGATACTCGTTGCCAGTGCCAAGACTGCGAAGGCTGATTTGCAGTTTTTGCGCGATGCGCAGATTGTCGATGCGTTTTGGCGGGGCGCTTTTTTTGTCATCCTTCTTCTTGAGAAGGTTATTTGCTCCCGAATCTTTTTTTTCAGTCTCCTGATCTGGTTTTTTCTTTGCCCAGAACGCCATATGCAAAGCCCTCCGAAGTCCTCTGAAGGTGGTATCGGCATTATTCTTCGGAAGGTAAGTGCTGCCGCGGTCTTGGATTTGACGCACCGGCGCGCATCCGTTACCCATATCTGCAGGAGGCTCCACTCATGATAGGACGACTGTCAGGAACACTCGTTGAAAAAACGGGTGATTTCGTGGTTTTGGACGTAAATGGCGTTGGCTATGAGCTTTCCGTACCAGCATCGGGTCTGTGTCGGCTCCCTCCGACGGGGGGAACGGCAGTTTTGTCAGTCTACACCCACGTTCGTGAAGATTCCCTGCGATTGTTTGGCTTTACATCGCGCGCTGAGCGCAGCGTCTTTGAAATGCTTCTCAGTGTCAGCAACGTCGGACCCAAGCTTGCACTCGCACTTTTGGGGCCATTTGAAGGGCGCGACCTCTGCCGCGCTATCGTTGATGAAAATCTTGCTGCACTGACTTCCGTGCCGGGGGTGGGTGCCCGAACTGCCGAGCGGTTGTTGGTTGAATTGCGCGCAAAGGCGCAAAAAATGCTCGGTCAGCTCGGATCGGCAGATGAGCCTGCGGGTGTGCGCAGTGCGTCGGTTGCTGCAACGACTCTCCCACTGCTTGGCAAAGATCGCTGGGCTGAGCACTCTGTCGGTGAAGATCTGCGCAGCGCGCTGCAGAACCTTGGCTACAAGGACAAGCAAATTTCCGAAGTCGTCGCACCTTTCGAGAAACGGATGGCCGCCGGCGAGACTATCGCACTTGAAGTCGCGTTGAGGGAATCTCTCCGGCAACTGTCGGGTCACCTTTTGGGACGCTGATTGATATGGAACAGGACAACGTTGTTTTCAGCGAAATTGCGCGCACTCCAGATGTAATCGAGAGCGAACGCACCGATCTGCGTCCGCACTCATTTGACGAGTACCCCGGTCAGGAACGGGTTGTCGAAAATCTCAAAATATACACGCAAGCTGCAAAACTCCGTGGAAAAATGCTCGACCACGTGCTCCTGCACGGGCCGCCTGGCCTCGGCAAGACGACACTCGCCGGAATCATCGCGCAGACAATGGAATGTGCGTTCAAACTGACGGCTGGTCCGGTCATCGAGCGGCCTGCTGACCTGATGGGCGTGCTTGCCAACCTTGAAGCCAACACGGTCTTGTTTATCGATGAGATTCATCGCCTGCCTGCGCACGTCGAAGAAGTGCTCTACTCGGCGATGGAAGACGGACGCCTTGACGTGATGATAGGACAGGGTCCTTCGGCACGGTCCATCAGTTTTGATTTGAAGCCATTTACACTGATTGGCGCGACAACGCGTGCGGGTGCACTCAGTGCGCCGTTGCGTGATCGTTTTGGTATTGTTGAACATCTGGATTATTATTCGCAGGAAAGTTTGGCCAAGATCATCAGCCGCAGTTCGCGTATCCTCGATATCCGCATCGATTCTGATGCTGCATTTGCACTTGCGGGGCGATGTCGCGGCACTCCGCGGATTGCCAACATGCTGCTCAGGCGCGTGATGGATTTTGCCTTGGTGAATGGAAAAAGCAGCATCGACCTAGCGTCGGCAGAAGCCGCACTCATCCGACTGGGCGTGGACACGCGTGGTTTGGCTCGCATGGATCGGGAATTTTTGCGTATCATGCGTGACAGACACGATGGCGGTCCGGTCGGGCTCGAAGCCATTGCCGCCGCTCTTCACGAAGAGCGAACGACCCTCGAAGATGTCTACGAGCCTTACCTGGTCTCGATTGGCTATGTGAATCGCACTTCGCGCGGCCGTCAGCTCAGTTCTTCTGGGCAGGCGCATCTGGCTGAGATGGAGCGACAGTTCGGTCTGCAGTTTTAGCAGACATCTGAGGCTCGGGCAGTCGGCTCCAGCGCACGCATGCGGCTCGGCCGAAGCGGCTCCAAAGTTTGCTTTCTTCGGCTGTTACATCGAGCTGGCGCTGCAGCTGGGCTGGCCGCAAAAAGACGACACCCCTGCGACTCCTTCCAGAGCATGAGGGAACACTCTCTTTTACTTCAGCCTGTTGACGAAGGTCGGCCATATTCACGAGCAGACTTCGAACTTGCACCTGCAGCCGAGCGGGTCCTTGAGCAGAGATTTCGTCACTACTGTCGATATTGTCTGTCAGGCTCACAAAGGCAGTCTTCTCGCTTTTTTCGCCATCCTTGGTCGCAATCGTTGCGGTGTGCTTTTGCGGTGTCACATCATCCAGCAGTACGATACTGAGCCCATACGCGTCTTCGTGTTGAACTCCCGCCAGGGTCAGAACCCTGAGGCCGTCGTCGTAATCGGTCTTCTGAACAATCCACGTCATGGTTGAGTTGGCTTCGCGGTGTGACTCAAAAGAGCGAGACATTATTTTTACTGCCATTTCGGCAGGCTTTTTGTCTCCTTCGGCGGCAGAGGCTCGGGGTGTAGTCATTGGCAGGCAGCCCAGCCACAGACAGGTCAGCAGACCGAGCGCTCTCTGATGAGTCAAAAGTCTTTTCACATTGCCCCCCAACCGGCATCCCTTGGGTTTGACCTGCGTCGCCAAGGCGTGTCAGATGCTAGTATCGGCACCCGCTGCAATAACTGCAGGGGGGAAGAGTCGTTGCAGATTTGGCGGAGTCGCTTAAAGCATGTCTCAATTTGGCGTAGATCCTGAACTCATTCGCAACTTTTGTAT
>JBEDKY010000197.1:0-4449 GCA_041171905.1 Pseudomonadota bacterium | reverse complement strand
GCTTGTCCCTTTCGTGTGGGGAGAAACACGTTCTCCTGTTGCTCACGAAAGAGTGAATACAATGGCCGACGCTCCGTTTCCTTGCCGCTTTCGGCCGGCATTGTGCCGTTTTCGGCCATGGCCTGAGGTCGGGTTGCTCAATCCTCTGCAGGCGCCATCGCGCCATACAGTCTAAGAAATCAGGCTAATTCTCGAGGTACCTGATGAGGACTTCAGCCTCCGATTCCGAGATCGGGTCGGCATAGCGGGGAGGCATCGGATTTGCTAGGTCCTTCATGCGTGCAATCGAGCGGAAGCGAACCGAACGAAACTCATTTTCCTTGGTGAAGTCGAGCAAAGGGGTGCTCGCCGGAACAAAGGCCTCCTTGCGTGCACCGTGGCAGGATGCGCAGCGCTCCTTCACCAAATTTGCAATGCCATTGTTCCATGTTGGATTCTGCGCATCCACAGCCACTTGAGGAGGTTCAAGTTCAGCCAGCGTCTCGGCCCTCGAGCAGGCCACAGTACTGAGTGCGGTTAGCGTCGAAACTGAAAATATCTTGGTGAATTTCATTTCATAACTCCGAAATCAATGAGTGTTGTAGTCGCAGGAAGGCTCGCAGAGCTGAAAATCTTTCAGGAAGGATGAGCTGTGAAACGCCAATCTGAAAGTAAGTGTTCGCATTCCAGCCCAGGGAAATCTGCCCTCCAAGCGTGCCGGAACCCAGCTCAAGTGAGTTCCTGTTGAGGCCATCTCCTACGACGATGAGATTGTCGTCTTCTGAAATGTAGAACTCAGTTTTGCTCGTGCGGATGAGTCCTAGAGTTTCAAAGAAGGCTCCAGACGAGTCATGCAAAGCAATCAATGAAATTCCGCCAACCGAGGTTGTGACTTCGAATGAATCCTTGGCCCGAACCTGATCTTGGGTCGAAAAGTATCCCTTCAGTTGCGCGTCTCCAGTTTGATAAAATGCTTTACCTGCGAGACTTATTCCCGTGAAAAACTGTTGTCTTTTTTCAAGAACAGAAAGTTCAAGTCCGATTTTCATTTGGTCGAATTGAGTGTTTCTTCCGACGACCAGACGCGAGACAGTTGCGGGTAACAAGCCATACCATCCACGCAGTGCAAAGGAATACTTTGATGCAAAAAGTGAATCGGAGGACGCGCTCAGTGCAAAAGTTGGCACAAAATGAGCGGGTGCACTCGGCACGCCCTCCTGCTTTGAACCCACCTTTGGATTCACGCGTGGAAGCAAGGTTGCAGTGCCACCGACGTCGATGCCCAAAAGGGAGCTGTTGTTTGTAACGCCCGAGGGAATATCGTCGAGCAGGCTTCCGCTCACTTGAATCAGGCGCTCAGTTTGCAGTTTCCAGACCTCCGCACTTGCCGTTTGTTCAAGGGAGAAAATAGCAAAGAAAGCAAGAATGACTGAAAGAGTTCGCGCTGTGAGCCCACCCATTTTAAACATCGAGGCAAGCCATTGTTGAACGACGGGTGCGGAAGTTTCGTTGTGATGCAGCCCCTCGGTTTCAAGGGCAGAACTCAATGCGAGGCCGTTTTTGAGCGACTCGGCGATGTCGGCGCACTCTGCCGGAATTTTCAATGTGTGAAGCTCAACAGGGGAAGTTCGAAAAACAATTTGGGAGACTCTTCCAGAAAATTCGGACACGGGAGCAGACCCGTTGATTGCCACTTTTGAAGCATTCAAAAAGGAAAATTGGCTTGTCGGATTGAGAAATATTGCGTCGAGTGGTGTTTCCGCATCAACGAGTTTCAGTGCTTCGTCCGCGCCGGTGAGAGCGCTCCAGCGCGCAACACAAAGACTCAGTACTTCGAAAATTTGAGGGTATTGCTCTGAGACTCTCTTTTGCTCGAGGTAATTGATGAATCCAGATAAAGTGTCCTGCAGAAGTGTGGCATTGAACCCTGCCTCGATGGCGTAGTTTGCCAGCCATGCCTGAACCCGCTCAGAACCATATTCCTGAGTGAGCGGTAATAGAACGGTTTCGCTCAACGTGTTTGTGATGCGCGAAAAAAAGCAATGCCGATAGACATCGAGCTGATCAATGCAATCCGAGTTCACTCTGACGTTTTCGACAGACTCACTTCGCGAACGAATCTCGTCCCAAGGAGGAGTATAGACGACATTGACAAAGTGATTTTGAAACTCTCTGAGATGATTCGGTGCGTCCCAGACAGTCGAATTTTCCGGCGGAGACAATCTCAAACCGGAATCAACTTCCTCAAGCAAAGCGCTGAAGGAAGTTGAAGGCTCATCATTTTCCAAGATCACTGGCTGATGACCAAACCGTTCACGGCACGAGCTCAGGAGCTCCCAGCATTCGGAATTAACGGGTTGGTCGTGTGTGTCGTGAAGCCAACCCTCGTGTTTTGTGTGTCCTGCCACGTGGTACTGAGTCACCATCCATGCCTCAATGGCCTGCAAGTCTTGTGCTGCGTTTCGCCTGAGGTTCGTTGCTGAAACGATGACATTGTTGACGTCGAGTAATATCCCGCAGCCTGTCAAGTGACACAGTCGGGAGATAAATTCGAATTCGCTCATTTCGTCGTCTTTGAACGAAACGTAGCGCGAGAGGTTCTCCAAGCTCAACCGGCGTTTGAGGATTCTTTGAACGTCATTGACTCTTCGAGCGACCCAGTTGAGGTTTTCGCGTGTGTAGGGAAACGGCAAAAGATCGTAGGTGGAGCGGTCAGAAGTCCGAGTAAAACACAAATGGTCGGAAAGCACCTCCGGCTGAACTTTTTCGGCCAACGCCGTGAGTCCGTCGAGATAGTGGCTGTTCAATTTTTCAACACCTGCGATGTTGAGTCCGACGCCATGCATGACCACATGTCGCCCTTTGACGGCCTGCCCTAGGTGAAAGACTCCACGCCCACCCGCCTGGTGGATGTAGTTGTCGCTCATCACCTCTACCCAGAGCCCATCATCAGCGTTTTTCCAATCACTGTAATGATTCGGGCGCAGACCAAGACCAAAACCGACGATGCTTTGCATATGTTTTTCCTCTCACAACATCTCGGGGAGGTATACGCATTGAATCTGCTTTGGTTACGGACTTTGGATCTTGTTCGAGCATGGTCGACGAGACAATTTGAATAGGCTTGCTTCCCATTGATTCAACAGGGAGTTATTCTCAACGGATAGTTAAACCTTGGTAAAGATGCTTCGTGTTGGGCGGAATATAATTCTATGCAGGTACAAGGTGGCGCAAAGAACGATGAATGGGGACACCTTCAGGTTGCCTTCGAGGCCTATCGCAATGGCGATGCGGCTGTCGTGAGTGGCTTGTTTTCGGATCTGGGTAATAGGCTCCACAAATTCTTTTTCGCAAGGACCAGAAATGACTCGGACAGCGACGACTTAACGCAGGCGGCGTTGTTGAAGATTCACCTGTCCAGACACTCCTTTAATAACGACATGTCTCTGAAAACCTGGGCTTTCACCGTTGCCCAGAGGACTCTCATTGATCATTGGCGAAAGAGGAGTCGTGTGGATTCCAATGAGAGTCTCGAATCCGAGCAGAGTCACCTTGAGTCGGTTCATGACAAGTCAATCATCGACCTGGCCTCACAGATTTCGATGCGAAGGTCTCTCGAAGATGCCTTGCAAACGCTGAAACCTTTGGACCGTTCAATCGTATACCTAAGTGTGTCAGAGGGTTTGAGCATGGCAGAACTCGCGCGTGTCCTTGAATCTACTGAGGGAGCGGTCAAGGTCAGAGTTCATCGACTGCTCAAGGGCCTGCGTAAACAGTTACTTGATGATGACGTCGAAAATGAGGCAAAGGGGTGACAAAATGAAAGACTATTCTCAACTCATCGATTTTGTTTCACAAGATACCAAAGCCTCCAAAAACACTGGCTGGCTCAGGATTGTGCTGCCGTTCTTAGTTTTGTCCATATCGCTCATTTTCATTTTCGTTTCGGGTGTCAACGCGGCGCTGAGTTTTCAAGATTCTTGGGAAATCTGGGTGATGGCGGCTCTTCTCTTGGCGGGAATGATTGCCTTTGCAAAGGCGCTCTTTTCTTCGCAAATCAATTGGAGCTTCTGGTTTTCGATTCTGGCAATTCTTGTTGCATCATTCGTACTTCCTCAATACAGCAAAAGCTTTCTTACAATGCAGAACCCGACTCAGTTTTGGTCCGCTTCGCTCAGTTGCTTTATGTTCGGAGCGTCTGCCTCAGCTCTGACAGCCGGAGCGATGGCCGCCTTCGTGTATCAAACAGGTCCAGTGCCGTCGCGGTCGACTCGTGTCGTGTTGAACACGGTGGGTGGAATTTCCGGAACCACAGCACTTTTCTTCACGTGTCCGAGCGCCGACATCGCTCATCTCTTCGCCGGACATGGTTCACAATTTTTACTATTGGTCGGGCTTACGTTTCTCTTGAACGAATTTATTATGTCACGCCTTGTCAGAACAAAACTAGGAACAGCTGCCGCGCAATTC
>JBEDKY010000196.1:0-4090 GCA_041171905.1 Pseudomonadota bacterium | reverse complement strand
AACGTGACTTTGGGAAAGTCGTGCCCTTTGGAGAGCATCTGGGTGCCAACCAGACATTGCGTTTCGCCGCTGCGGAACTTGCCAAGAATAGATGACAGACGACTATGGCTCGTCAGCACGTCGCGGTCGAGCCGGTCGACAGTCATCTGTGGAATGCGTTCACTGAGCTCCTGCTCCATGTTTTGTGTGCCGAGCCCCATGTGCACGAGACGCCCGCCGCCGCACGACGGACAGGTTGTCAGTGTTGTGCGTGAAAATCCGCAATAATGGCAAAGCTCGCGCGCACCGCGCGCATGCAGTGTTGTGCTCACAGAACAGTGCGGACAACGGAGCGCCTCACCGCAATCGCCGCACAACGCAAATTGGGCGAAGCCGCGGCGGTTGAGGATCACCATGCTCTGCTCGCCTTTGCTCTGAGTTTCGCGCAGAAGTTCGACAACCCCCGGTGCCATGACGTGGCCTGTAAATGAAAACTGCGATGAGCGGACAACTCCGCGGCCAAGTCCGCCGGTGGAATGCAATTTCGGACGAAACTGAAAGAATTCGACTTTATTCTGCTGCTGCGAGTGTTTGCTGCGCAAATGCAGATGCGAGTAACGACCGCGCTGAGCATTGAGGTAAGACTCCAATGACGGCGTTGCCGAGCCAAGCACACAGCGTGCAGATTCCAGCTGTGCTCTTTTTACTGCAACATCACGCGCATGATAACAGGGAAACTCGTCGCATTTATAACTCTGTTCGTGTTCTTCATCGACGATAATCAATCCCAGGTTTGCGACCGGGGCGAAAACCGCCGAACGCACACCCAAAACGACACGTGCCTTTTCTTGAGCAACACGGAACCATTCGCGCTCGTGTTCAACCGGAGTGAGTCCCGAATGGAGAACTGCGAGGTCGTCCGGAAAGTGCACACGGAAGCGATCACACATCTGCGGTGTGAGGGCTATTTCGGGAACAAGGATGAGGGCATTCTTCTGCAGTTTCAGAGTTTGTTCGACGAGGTGAAGGTAAACCTCGGTTTTGCCCGAGCCAGTCACACCCTGCAGGAGTGTGGTGTGCCCCCACTCGCTCTTGCTCACTGCATCGAAAACATCCTTTTGCTCGAGAGTCAGAGTGCGCAAGTCCTGCGCGTTTGTTTTTTCAGCAGAAAAATTTCGCAGCGAAAGTGAGTCCGAAGACGCGTCCGCCAATGAAGATTTATCCGCAGTTGAACTCGCCGCTGCAGCACGTTTTTCGCGTCTGTCGGTGCGCTTATGACGCTTGCCGTGTGCATCTGGCGTCCACAAAAAGCCAGGGCCAGCCAGATGAATAGTCCGCCCGAGTGGAGCGCAATAATAATGCGCGAGCCAAAAAAGAAGTTCGAGAACCTTCTCACGCAGCGGCGGGCAGTCTGCGACGATAGCAGTGACGGGCCTGCAGACGAAATCAGGCTTTTCGCACCAGCGCAGAAACACTCCCACCAGCCGGCGCCCCTGCACGGGTAACTCGCACAACCTGCCAGCTTCGAGCGTCTCCGCAAGTTCCGCCGGCACAGCGTACGTCAGTTCATGCGCGGTTGCGTTGGCAACTGCAAAGACTCCATACCTGTCGGGACCGAGCGTCATATCTCTTCCTGTCCGATTCAACCTGCTTCTCGATTTTCAGCTCGGCCTAAGCTAACAAAGCACATCCGAGAGCGACAAGGGCAGACAGAGGAAAGGTGGGCGGTTTGTCAGAAAGCACAGAAACACAGCAGTTTGCTTTCTTCGATGTGGACGGGACGGTCATCGAGAGAGATTCGTTTCGAATTCTCATGCGGGAATTGATTCTTAAACGTGCACCCATCCGGCTTCTTCCAGCGGCAGTCTTGTGCTTCGTTTTGGGCATATTGCGTGTTTTTTCGTTGGTCGGAAAAACCCAATTCAAAAGTGCGCTGTTGTGGAGCGCCACCGTAGGAATGAGCCGCAAGCAGGCGCTAAAAACGCTGCGCGCAGTGATCTTCGAAAAGGTGCATCCGCTCTGGTTTAAAGAGATGGACACTGAATTGGAAAAATTGCGCTCGCAGGGATTGCGCATTTGCTACGTCAGCGCTTCGGGTGAGTTTTGGTTGCGAGCGCTGCTGTGCCACAAAGACAACGGTGACAAACTGATCGTCGGCAGCAAGCTGATGCATTTTTGCGGCGGCCTGACATTGCGTGGAGAAAATTGTCTCGGTGTCGAGAAAATACGCAGACTGAGGTTGATTATTCCGAAAGATGCCGTCTGGACTGTAGCCTACTCGGACCATCGGGCGGACCTCCCACTCTTGCTTGCCAGCCGCAACCGCGTGGTTGTCAATCCGAATACAAAGAACCTCAAATCTTTCAGGAAAATCTTGGGTGAGCAGGGTTTTACCCAAGTACAATGGACCCCAGTCGGGGTCGCCGCAGAGTAATTTTCCTCAACTTGCCCGACACACAGCCGATAACGCGTTGTCGCTTTGCGGCAACCTTTTAAAAAGGCGGGAGTCGTTCGGATGAGTCAAAATCGCAAACTCCTATTTGTGGCTGTGGGGTCGGCACTGCTCGGCATCACGGCCACGCTCGTTTTCCAGGACACAAATCAAGAAGGCGGGCAAGCGAAAGCGCTGAGCAGGAAGACCGATTCACTGACCCCGCCAAAGCCCTTGTGGGAAAAACCACCAGCGGCAGTGCCAGAAGACGTCGTCCGTCAGGCGCCGCGCGCAGCTGCAGTCAAGCCGGTGAAGACGCCAAGTCCGTCGCTGGAAAATCCTCCTCAAACAGGCCAGCTTCGTGAAGAAGTAGCGCGTGATCCACATTCCACACCGCAAGCTTTGCTCGCATTTGCCGAAACACTTTCGGTGAGTCTGCAGGGTGCCTTCGCCGACAAAGAAACACGCTACACAGTCTCCCGACAGTTGATTGCATGTGCACGAGATTCTCAGACGCGCGGATCCGCACAGGCCGCACGGGCACTGTGCCTTTACAATCTTGAACGACTCGCTGAACGCTTTCCAGACGAACTTTCTCCGTCCTACCAATCGCTCTTGGCAGAACTACCCGACGACCTGATTTTTGTTTCGGGCGTCGAGAAGAACAGCGGGGAGAAATGACATGAAAAACTCCATCAACAAAAGCAGACTTTTTCTGTCGCTGGCCGTGACCACTGCCGCTTTGACAACTGCCGCAGGCTGCAAAAGGCTTACCCAGCAACTCGAACAACCCAAGCTTCCTCCGCCCATCACGGGAGTTTCGGAGTCTGTGGAGCCCGCGCTTGGCATCAGTCTTGATGCGGCCGTCTCTGAAACGGAGCGGACACTCATCAAAGAAGACGTCCGTTTTCTTAAATCGCTGACCTTCAATCCGGATCCGAACGGATATTTTGCGCAGACGTTTTCGAACAACGGTGTCATCGACCCTTTGAAATTCGTAGACGACCGCATTGGCTACATCATCGGAATGGGCACTTCGGTTGAATCGAGGTTCAGCTACACTTCGGCATCCGGAGGCAATGGCAAATCGGTGACCATTGCTACAAACATCGGGATGGCTGTGTGGCTCGAAACCGTCGCACAAAAGCGGTCTATTGATTTCTTCATCAACAACACGTCTATTCCTGTGAATGATCCGCGTATCGGAATTGTCCGCCTTGCCGAAGGCTACACAAACTATGACGGAAACGGACGGCCGATGAATCCCGTGGCACGCACCACTGTCCTGATTCACGAAGCCCGCCACAGCGACTGCACAGGCGGACTCAGTGAACGTGATGCCTTGAACTTGTCGGCGGGGCAGTTGCCCGAAAACCGCTCGTGCGGTCATCTGCACACCATTTGTGAAAGCGGTGACTATGAAGGTCTTCCTGCATGTGATGGCCGCGAATGGGGTTCGTATGCCATTGGCTGGCTCTACTCCAACGAAATGGAGAAGAACTGCACCAACTGCACCGAGGCGATGCGCCAGACAGCGAAAGTCGTTGCGATCGATTCACTTTTGAGAGTCGGAACAGTGCGCGCAGCTGCAATGGTTTCAAAAACTCTGCCGCCGCCCGACCTGAGCAGCACGGCGACAAAGCCTCAATAACCGAAGCTCCAAGCACTGTCTGCGAAAAG
>JBEDKY010000195.1:0-14444 GCA_041171905.1 Pseudomonadota bacterium | reverse complement strand
TATCTTTTCCGCGGCCGACAGCCTCGGCGGTATCCAGCAGATACTGCACCATGCCGAAGTCTCGCCGCAGAAGAGCGGTGTATGCGCATTCGATAAGAATCCAAGGGTCGCGCGAAGAAGCCGTCGATCCTCGTTTTTCCAAGACGCTCAAAAAGTCGCGGCTACTTCCCGAAAGGCGGCGGAAAACCAGATAAGAAATCAAAATTCCGCCGTCGTCATTCCGCTCGCGAAAGCCCTGTTCCAACTCGCGCAGAACGTCTTCGAGGCGCGGCTGTTGCAGCTGTCCGGCAAAGGTTTCATCATTTGCAAACGTCGTTGTGACAAAGCCAACGCCAGACTGCGGGGTTGCCGCACTTTTCGCAGCGGGAGCAGCAGCGGTGTTCTTCTCGCTTGCAGATTGTTTGGACCGCGCTGACTTGCCGTTGTCACCCGAAGCGGCTTGTTGTTTATCCGCGGTGTTGCTGGCTGTAGAAGCACAGCCAGCTGATAAAACGACCAGAGCCAGTAGGGGCAAAGTCATGATCCGGCTGACGAGATGCATTACGATCCTCCCTTGGCTTCAAGGGCAGAACGAACGCGCGAAGAATCGATCACCTCAGTGCCGACGAACAATGCCTCAGGAACCCAGTCTTCGGGCTTGAAATACTTCGTCGGCTCCAGGCGCGCCATCGCGTTGAGAACCTTCTGACCATATTCGGTGTAAATTCCATGCTTGGAAACCAAAACTGCGGCGTTTGAGTAGAAGTCTTTCGCCTTCTTTTGGAAGTCGTTACCGAACTCCGCAAACTTCGCCTTTGCCTTCTGCCATCCCTCGCCGGAAATTCCCGGCGGCTGAGGTGGATTGAGAAGTTCCGCGGCAAACAACTCGTGCGCGTAGCCGATCACATACAGACTCGCCACCGACCACTCGGCATCACCGACGTTCTGTGCAACCGCGCTGAAGCGATCTTTGACTTTTGTCAGTTCAGCATTTCGCTTTGCAATGTTCTGACCCAATTCCGCTCCGGATTTTCCCGCCGAAAGCGGCTCGCGTCTGAATTTCTCCAGAGTCGCGTACTCCTGTGCAAAACGAATTGCACCGACGAATGAAAGTGCCGGTCCGGAGACTGTCTTTTTGTTCTTTTCGTAAATGCTGACAATCTGCTGCTGGGCGCTGTTGGCCTTGGCCGAATTTCCGGCGCGTCTGGCAGCCTCTTCAATGCGGTGAAGAATTTCAATTTTCTCGGTCGCTCCCGGGTTGAGCGGCAGCATGGTTCGTTCTGCGAATTCCCAAAATTCCTGATAACGGCCCGAACGCTCGAGGACGCCTCCCATGGATTCCGCCGCGATGACCGCAGCGGGACCTTTTGCCGCAATCACAGCAGGACATACTTCACGTGCACGTTCTGCTTGCGACAATGCTTCATAATAGGCGCAGGCACCTGCAAGAAGCTTTCCGGATTTGGGTGAATTTGGAAACCTGCTCAGGTACATCCGCGCATAGTTGACCGCCATTTGCAGTTGCAAACGACCTGCAGACACATCGATAATTTCAAGCATGGCGTCGCCGATCAGCGGACTCTTCGGAAAATCCGAGATCAGACGCTGGTAGGACTGCACCGATTTATCCAACTTGTTTGCTTTGCGGTAGTTGACGCCAGCATTGAACCACGCCGCATCTGCCTTTGAGTATGTTCTGTCGCTTGCGAGTCGTTCGAACTCCTGTGCTGCCTGCTCAAATTTCCCGCCCGTTTCGAGTTCCTTCAACTCGTCGAAACGATTGGCGCGCTTGATTTCGGACAAACGCTTGCCGAGTTCTCCACCGGCAATTGCAGGAATGGCAAGAAGTTCGTTTGTAACGGTCGCAAGCTTTTTCTTGTCGTTCTTTGCAAGCAACAAAAGAAACTCAGCCGCAAGGACTCCTTCCTTACGGTTTGAACGCTCTTTGGCCAGCACGTTGAGTCTTTTTTCTGCCTGCGGCAGGTTGTTTGTCTTGAGGAAAATCTCAGCGGTGTCGATCTGACAGTCGAGAGTTCCAGGTTTGCGCGGAAAGTTCGTGACGTAATTGTCACAGACTGTGACGTAATCCTGAAGTTCCTTTGAAACTGGTCTTGCGGGTGCTTCAGGCTTGAACTGACTGCCACGGAACGAGGCCATGTCCTTTTGCACGATGAAGTAAGCAGATGTCCGCTGATACTCGAAGGCCTTCTCGAATTTTTGCGGATCTGCTGCTTTTAAATTCTTGTTTGAAGTGAACCCTGCGAAAGTCTTTTCAGCATCGCGGAACTGATCCCGCGTGTATTGAAGCTCTCCCAGCAGAAAGCGGATTTCTGTTGCTTCCTTGCGGGCAGGGTAAGTCGACAAATAAATCTTGTAACCCTTGATCGCCTGTTCAATGTAGTATGCGCTCTTGTCCTTTTGTCCTTGAAAATGCATTTTCTTGGCGTATGTGTAGCCTACGTTGTGCATTTTCTCCTGAAGTTCTTTCAAATCAGGCGAATTGGCGTTGGTCTTTGCCCAGCCGGAGTCAGGCCCGAACGACTTGTTGAGCTCGATGACTTCCTTCCACAAAAGTGTTTTGTCGTTTTTGAGGTTGGCGGTATCGACAATCTGAACTTGCAGCTCTGCCGCACGCAGTTCGTTTGGATTACGCGCAATGTACGTCTTCAGAACGCGCACACTTTCGTCATACTCGCCCTTGTCCTGAAGCAGTGTCGACAACTTGTTGTACAGGTCGCCCATGTTTTTAGGCGACGCGTTCTTTGTTACATAATCCATTGCCACATCGATCTGCTTGAGTTCGACAAACGCAAGCATCATGTCGCGAACGGCTTCATCCTTGAGACGAATTCTTGTCCCGCGTGATGTTTCATCTGCAGACTTTGCGAGGTTCACCACCAGCTTCCACTTATCGAGAGCCTTGCCGTACTGCTGAAGGTTGAAATGGCACCATGCAGCTTTGAATTCGGCATACGGACGGATGGCGGCGCGGGTGAAACGCACAACCTCGGAAAATGAGGTCAGCGCCTTCGCGAAATCCAACTTCGCAAAATAGAATTCACCCAGCGCAAAGTGCGCATCGGCAATTCTGCGGCTGTTCGGGAATTTCTGCACCAGACGGCTGTAATACGATGCGGCTTCCTTGTTTTGCCCCAGCTGATCAAATGCGTACGCGAGCTGAAATGTCACTTCGTCAATGCCGCGGCCTTCAGGATACTCCGTAATGAACTGCTGACAGCGCTGAATGACCTTGCTCGTCCACATCTTGCTGAGGTTCATCGAAAACTTTGGCTCAATGCCGCGTCTTCCGCCCTCATCCCAGCGCTTCCACGCAGCATCGTAACTTCGTGTCTCATTGAAAAACGTGAGCGTCGCCTTCTGGTGAAGGCTTTCAATCAGACGGCGCATGATTTCGGGACGCTGCTCGGACTTGCGCGGCAACTTTCCGACAATCGGTTCCATCGCTCTGATTTCATTGTCCAACGCAGCGCCAAGATTCTTTTCGATCGCCGCAGTCTCGAAGTCGCTGCGCGTGATTGAACCGCCGCGTTCCTCAAGTTTTTCACGTTCCGACTTGCCTTTTTTTCTTTTGTTTTCAACTTCGTTGTCGGTACGCTCCTTCACCTGAACCTGCTGCGGAGCAGAACTCACTTTGCTCTGGCCTGCACCGCCAAGTGAACCAGGCGAGGCATGCGCAATCTGCGCTCCGACAACCATCAGCAGCGTTGAATAGACAGCAGCAAGATTTTTCATTTCGCTTTGCCCTTCTTGGATCCACCACCACATTTCGTATCTATGTTGTAAACGTATGCACCCAGCTCATCCTCCCAGTACTCGCCCTCGAACGGCCAGTACTCGAGCTGCTGCTTGAGATTCAATTCACGCATTCCCTCGCCCCACTCCTCTTTGGAGGCGGACGAATTGTCGCCCTGATATTCTTCACGAATTGTGTCGGTAATGACCGCCTGACGCTCAAGGTTGATAAGTCGCGTCTGGTTGCTGAGGTCTTGCAGATAACGGAACAGCTGAAGAGCGTGGTCAAATGCTTGCTGCCCCGTGCGCTCGGCAGTGGTAGAACGAATGTCACCGTAAAATCGTTTGAGCACCTCGGCAACTGCATCCAGCCGCGCACCACGGGTTCTCAGCAGTGAACTCTCTTTTTCAACATTCAAAACGACGCGCTGCCCTTCTTTGAAACCCTCGGTGCGGCTGACAGCATCGACGATGTCGACGGCAGATGAGAATTCCTTCATCCGCTTCGAGTTTCGGTACTGCGCAACAACATCATAAAAGGCTTTGGGCTGCCCTTTGTAGGTTTTGAGAAGGCGGTTCAAGTCGGAAAACTTTGGTTTGTATTTTTCCTGAAATTCCCGCAGAGCCTTGTCCACTTCGTTGACGCGGCAAAGCCGAAGGTAAGTGATGGCCTTGAGAATGTATGTTTCCGGATAAAACCGCCGCTCAAAAAACGGCGAAGTGATTGTATGCAGATTTCCCAGTGTGTTGTTGTGTCTCTGGAGCATGAAAAAACCATACGCGCCCTCAAACAGACTCTGCAGCCACAAATCAGAATCGCGCGGTATGCTCGACAGATACTTAAACGACTGCCGGTATTCCCTACGTTCATAGTGAACTCGTGCGAGGTTGATGGTCGCGAGCAGGCGGACATTTTCATTGCTTGTTCGCAGAGCGCGTTTGAATGAGTCGAGTGCAGTATCGGAAGTCTTCTGGAAGGATGAAATTACGCCCATATAAAATTGTGCGAGCGTGTAATACGAGCTGCCGTTTGGAACGCGAGAAAACTCGGCCGACGCGTTCCTGAGGTTCGTTGCACTCTGAGGACCGGCGTCAAACGCTTCCAGTCCCTTATAATAGTGATAGAAACCCTTGGCCTCGGCTGGAATCTCAATGTCGTCGGCGCGGACTTGAAAAAGTCCTGCAATGCTCGCACGGCCGAGCGGAATTCGGGAATTCAGTTCGCTGAGAGCAATAAGGGCACCACGGAAGTGCTTTCCGCGCGGCCCAAGACTCACGAGCCGGCTGAAGAAAAAGGCCGATGCATAGGGAAACCCACCGCGACCGAGTGACTGCGCAAGACCCATTTCGGCGTCCTGCTTCACTTCTCCGGTGGAGGATGTGACAACTTGATAGAAAATCTTAGCGGCTGAAAGATAATCGCCGGCCCGTTGTGCTCGAATCGCGGCATCAATGGGACCAGCAGAGGAAGCTTGCATTGAAAAACAAAGCGACATTGCAGCAAGAAGACTGCAGCCAAGAACCCTCAGGCGGCGTCGCGGTGGTTTCGTATGTCGCCCCAGCTGACTCATTTCACTTCCAATCACAGATAATAACTCGCACCAAATGACAACATCACGCTTTGTCCGAGCGCTCCCGCCTTGTTGGCTATGACGTAGTCGCGCAAGTACCAGTTCAGAGCGGCACTCTTGTTCAGAAAGAAGCGTTGCCCCATGCCAAAGTTAAATTGCGGCGGACTGTAGGGAGTAGGCACCTTTACAGGCTCGTCTGGCGCCCTGGGCTTGCAGCCCTGTTCGCGCTGCTTCATGTTCGCCAGACCGCCTCCAGCAACAAGAAACCAATCAAAATAGACAACATCGCCACTGCTCATCTGGTATTTGCCATAAATGGGTGTGAGGGCGACCCCACCGCCAATCATGTTGTCGAATTCGTCAACAATCGGCTCGATGGAGAACTTGCTACCCAATTCTGTACAGTCGGATTTGTTGATTGTGATCCCGACCGCGCCTTCGCCGAAAATCTCAAGCCACTCGGTCATGTGCAAACCGAGCTTCGCCGATGGCAAATAGGTGTACGTGTATGCTTTGTTCATTACCGCTGCGAGATTGGCGCCGAGCTCGACCCGCACCGACTTCTGAAAGAATTTTTGCCGTATGACTCGAATTTCTACGTTGGTAAACTGCTGATCCTGATTTTGCGCATAGCACAACGAAGAAGGCGCCAGCGCCGCAGCTGCCGCAAGCAATTTCACTATGCCCCAGCGTTTTTGCATTTTAGTTCACATCCTTCTTTTGCACTGCAAACTTCCAAGCAATAAACTCGGCCTGCTGCGCCGATGCCAGGACTCGTTTTATGATTCTGTAGGGGATGGCTTTGTCCGACTGCATGACAAGAGTCGAAATATCTTGATTGCTCAGACCGAGGTTTTTCGATCTGTTCTTGAGCGTCTCATTCTGCGCCTTCAGCTTTTTGAATTCGTCATATGCCTTGCGGATCGCGCCCTGCCCATCCTTCTTGTAGGCCTCGACCACATCCTGAGCGTTCGCAGTCAATGGAATACTCAACCCGCCCTGCAGCAGAATCTCGGTCTTCGTGATTGAGACCGATGCTGCAGAATCAAGACTCAGTTTGACCGCCGAAACCGGCAACTCAAGATTTGCACTCACCTCTGCACTTTCACCGCTGACGGTGAAGTTCATGAGCAAAAAAACGATGAGGATGCTGAACACGTCCAGCATGGGATATAGGTTGAGGGAAAACCCATCTTCGCCAGTATCTACACCTGCCATTCAAACCTCAGTCTGCAAAAATGACGTTTCCGAGGACAATCTTTGTCACCAAATTCGTCGGATCTGTGCCCGCCGGCAATTTATAATCCGCCGGCCATGGAATCGGAGTTCGGTTGGGACGGAGTTCGCGCACTGTATCAAGCACCATCACCAGCTTTTCGTAATTAACTTCCTGCTGCGTGAAAATTGTCACCTTGTCGAAACTCGGGTTTTCCTTGCGGATGTCGTAGATTTTCGCTTGAATCTTATCGAGACCATCTTCGGTCAGAGGCACTTCTATTTCATCTTGGATGGTCGACTTTGCTGTCGTCGCCTGCTGGTACTTCACCTTGTCGGTGTCGATTGTTATGTTCACCGTTTTTTCCGGCTTCTTGTCCAGTTCTTCCTGTTTGGGAGGCGGCTGACTGGACAGAAAGGGAACCTCAATCCGCACTTCTCCGGTTGCAGAAAATACCGAGGTTGCAAGAAGGAAAATGATGAGCACCGAAAAGAGGTCAAGCATCGGCGTGACGTTGACTTCAAACGCGGTTGCCACCTTTTTTCGTCTTTTAAGCTTAAAACCGCTCATCCTTTAGCCCCTGCAATCATTCGGCTGATGACTTGGCAGCCAGATTTGTTCTTCTCATCTGCAGCAGCTCAATCAGTTTGGCCGCAAATTCGTCGGTCGTTTCGGTCGTCTGGTTTGCCTTGAATGTGAGGACTCCGTGGAGAACCATCGCGACAAGAGCTGTTCCCAGACCAAAACCGGTTGCATACAGAGCGTGCGAGATACCTTCTGCGAGTCGAGTCTGCTTTGCAGCACCCGTCAGGGTCGCCACCGCGCCGAATGATGTGATCAGACCGGCAATCGTACCGAGCAGACCAAGCAAGGTTGTGATGTTGGCAAGAGTGCCGAAGTAGTTGAGGTAACGGTTGACGAGCGGAAGTCGCTCGAGCGTCGCAGACTCAATCGCATTCTGCGTTTCATCCGCAGTGCGGCTTGCGCTTTGCAGACCCTTTTTCCAAACGCGCGGCAGAATCTGCTTCGAAGGCTGGCGCTCGCACAAACGAATCGCTCCTTCGATTTGGTTGTTGGCAACCTGTTTATAAATTTCAGCCCACATACCGCGTGCATTGGGCGTGTCGAAAACGAAGTAAAGCAGCCAAGCTCTCCACGCCCCCAACGCCACCACGCAGATGAAGAAGAAGAGAATGACGTACATGATGAAGCCGCCGGCCATAAACGCGCGCTGAATAAAATCCATTGTGAGCCTCCCGATACACAGAAGCGATTTCGTTTAAAAGTTTAGGGAGGTTGCCTTGCGTGAGTCAATGTTACTTAATTGGCCGTCAAAATTCAGTCCATTGTCTCAACTTCTGATAAACAGAAAGTAAATTCTGCTCAGTTGGGACTTCATGCTTTATGATGATTTGTCCTTCTCGCGTGAGCAGCCAGCAGGTCGGAACTTTCGGGTTGTTTAGTTTATCAACAAATTCGGTTTGAGCTAATCCAAAAAGGTAACGTGGCTTATTCCGTTCCGCCCATGCTGCAATATTTTCAGGCGTATCATGAGAGAATGCTGCCACAGTTGCGATTTTGTATCTTTCAAAAAATTGAATGTGGTTTTGAAAATACTCATGAACCACCTGAGTGCTCTTGTTCCAGGTCCCAACGACGCACAGATGTGAGAATCGCCAGCCGCGGGGATCAAACAGGATGGGCAGTTGCTGGCCCGCAGGTAACAACTTGAGCGCAGGGAGTGTGATGCGGCGGGAGAATGGTTCGGGATTGGGCGTCGCCTTGGCGCCGACCGGCACGGGCGGATTTGCTGCCGCGGGTGATGCGGCTGCCGCGGGTGATGCGGCTGCCGCGGGTGATGCAGCTGCCGCGGGCGATGCAGCTGCCGCGGGTGCGGAAGCCAACGCGCGCTGCACATGAACAGCAACACATGCGAGTCCCAGAGAAATGCCAATCAGGCGGCGAGCGATCATAAAATTGAACTCCGAAGCTGATTTGATGACCCGCGTCCTACGTAAGTTGCCCCGATAAGATGACTCCTGCGTCAGACGCGGTATCATCATTATCCACGGTTCCATCATTCAAATCATGGAGGAAGATTGGAATACGTTGACGCTTCAATAAAACCAGAGTCTTCTGCTGATATTTTAAGCAACAAGCGTCTGGCTGAAAATCGCTGGGCAATGCCTTGGCAGGAAATGGCCGTCGTTCTTGGACAGCAAAATATTCTCAACCACCGCAGTCTCAACATTCCGCACCGCGAACGTGCCTCGGAATTTTTACGTCACTGCGGATTCGATCTGAGCCGATTCGAACACCGCAAGCAGGTTGAACAATTTTTTGGAGAGGCAATCTTTTTTATCCGGCACATCCTTCTTTCTCCCGACGAGCGGGAAAAATACCCGGTGCCAATCGACCTTTTGCATCTTGATGATCCGCGAAGACTGATGGTTTTTGCGAGTCAAAGAATGCCCAGACGCCGTTATTTGCGCTTGTGGTCCTGCTCTATTCTAAAAGTAATGAACGCGATCGCACACCTTGAGTTTAATGGAAAACTGCGCGAACTTGATGCCGCACGCGAACAGATTTTCGGCAGAATCCGTTCCGTTGTCACACACAACCCATCAGTGGGCTGGTCGGCGCGCTCACAGAGCGTTGAACTCTCGCTCGAAACTCTCGAGTGGAAAGAGGCGAAAACAAGACACAGCGTTTTGCTCAAACTCCTGCACAAGCCCGAAGCCATGGCAGAAGAAGTTTTCGATTATCTCGGCGTCAGGTTTGTCGTGAGCGATGCGCAAGACATTGCGCGCCTGCTCAGAATTCTCATCGAGACAGACATCATTGTACCGCATCAAGTTCTCAATTTGCGCACCCGAAATTCACTTCTCAACCTGCAAAGTGCCCAGCGGCAGCTCGATTTGGCATTCGACCTTCTGCAAAACGGAACGGCTTCAGCAGAAGAGTTTATGGCAATGTGTGAACGGGTGAATTGGTCCTACCCGATTGAACAGCTTATTTCGGGCGCAAAACAAAATATACATTCAAGTAGCCGCTACAAATCCATCCAATTGACTGTGCGACATCTGGTCCGCACTCCCAATCCGGCTTTTTTGGTGTTGAGCTCTCTGGCCGGACAACTCCGGCATGCCCGCGGCCTGGAGCCGGAAGACGACCCTCTCTTGATGGGACTCATTCCCGAAGAAAACGCTCGTTTTTTTCCCTTGGAAATTCAGATCTTTGACCGCAATAGCTTTCAAATCGCGCAATTCGGACCAGCATCGCACGAACACTACAAGTCAAACCAGCTGCAAACCGTACGCAAGCGCGTGCTTGGAAGTCTTCTGCACTTCACCGAGACACGCTTGCAGACACAGGACTATTGAGTGCATCGTGTTGGCATTCTTCGCGCCAAAGAAACGGGGACTTGAATGGACGGACTTGATCAATGGCTGGACGTTGCGGGCCTGATGCCGCCGCTGCCGGCAGATGTTTCGCAGAGACTTTTCGCCAAGACCGGAGGAGACTCCTCGGGGTCGCACACCTTCATTCCCAACCTGCTCAGTGAGACCGATTTCTACACCCATGTCCTCCCGCAGCTGCAGCGGAATGTCGCGCCCGACATAATCAAATTTATTGTCACGCGGATTTCGAAAACATTCATGCTCCGGAAGAAACTTGCAGAACTCAAACCACGCATTGAAGAGATCGTGGGTGCAGGAAACTTTTCAGCGCTGTGGCTGGATCGCGAGGCGTTCTCTGCGGACAGCATGGAGCACCGCGCACTGGTCACCGAAGCTGTGATCCATGTTTATTCTGCGCAGGCACTGCAAAAGCTTGTCAAGCTTTTTTACACACACAAGGTGCCGATGATTCCCTACGGAGAAGGCGGCGGATACAACATGGGAGTCACTCCCATGGCTCCTGCGGTGACCGTCAGTCTGCGCGGAATTGATCACATTTCCGAAATACGACCGAGCAGACGCTGCAACGGCCAGTTTGAGGTCACCGTCGGCGCAGGAGTCCCGTTTAAAGATCTTGTCGCCTACCTTGCAAAACGTGGATTTGTCTTGCGCTGCGATCCAAACACACCACGCGCCGCAACTGGCGGCATTGCAGCCACTGGCAGCAACGGCGGTCGCAAAGCTTATGAAGTCATCATTCACGGCCGCGCGGTCACTGCCCGCGGCACGGCAGTGTGTTTTGCACCTGACGAACGTGAAGCGCGCGACATCGACAGCGAACCGTTCCTGATGGCGAGAAAATTTTTCAGCATCCGTGACACGCTTCAATTCGAAAAAGAATTCAAGTCCGTCAGCAAGCGCGAACTCAAGGCAGTCTGCGAACCTTCGCCGGAAAATGTCAGCGTTCCGCTCACCGGGATGAAGGCGGCTGCCAACATGTTGGCTCAACGCGCGCAGCGCTCGGCGCAAGGAGACAGCTATCTATCCACCGACAACATGGCAGATGCCCCCAAACTTCCTCTTTCAGCCTTCGTCGGCGCAGAGGGTAGTACGGGTTTTATCTATGAAGTCACATTCGAAATTGAAAAACCAAAAAATTACCTGATGGGTGCACGCTGGCACTTCACTTCCGTTGAGGCAGCAACGCGGGTGACGCGCGCGATAAAGTCCTTGCCACAAAAAGACCATCCCGAATATTTTGAAATCATTACAGGCCACAGCATCAGACGTTTTCTTCTGCAGGACTTTCCAAGCGTATTCAATTCCGCCGATGAGGCGGTTATAATTATGTCGGTCGAAGAAAATGATCCGACCGGATGCCGTGCTCGCATGCAACGCTGCGAGGCAACCGCATTCATCGCTCTTGCAGAATCCGGACTTACGCCAACTGACCATCTCCGCAGTCTGGAAAAGACCGAAATCCTCGACTCGACAATTGGTTTTCATGAATTCGAAGTGATGAAGCGGCCGCGCGAGGAGCTTCCCAAAAAACTCCGCACCAAATGCAAAACCGATATGGAAATCCGCAGCGAGTATCTTCCGGATGTTCTCAAGATCGTCGAGCAGACAAAGCCGGCGCAGATGGCCGATCAAAAACAGGACGTCCTGTTTGGACATCTGACTCCACGACATACCGCTATCATCCACTGGAACATCGGTGGTTTTGACCTCTACGACGAGGAGCAGGCCTCACTTGCGTGGGATTATCTTGAAAGAGTGATTTCTCAAGCACAGTCTTTGGCTCCGGCCGGAGACCCACATGGCAGCGCGCGCTTCACCGGGGAACACGGTGTCGCCGGAAAAGCCGCGTTTTTATGGATAAACCACATCCCGAAAGAAGATTTCGACAGGATGTGCAAGATTAAAGACATTCTCGACCCTGATGACCTTTTCAATCCGGAAACGCTCTTCCTGAGAACAAGCTTGTCGCGCTCGTTGCGCGCCAGACTGCTCAACATCAGCAGCAGACAAATTCAGGAATCGCTCAAATCATCTTCGCCGCTGACCGATGAACAAGCTCTGGGCGCAGAGCGTCTCGCCATCAGCGAGGGGCAAAAATGCACGCGCTGCAACAGCTGCAAAGTGTGCCCCGTGATCGATGCCGAGCATCAGCTCGAAGGCAAAGGCATACGCGCCAGCAAACGCCCCATCCTGCCGAGCAAGCGTAACGTTTTGATGTTCATGGAACGTGTCGCCGTACTGAGAGCCTCCGCGCGCTTCAGTAAAAACGCCGGACAGGTTGAAAAAGTCATGCAGGCGACCAATAAAATGCTCGCCGAAAGCGCCAATCTTCTGAAAAAATGTTTCTATTGCCGGCGTTGCGACAAATCTTGCCCGGTCGAAATCGAAATCCATCCACTCATGCGCGCGTACCACACGATGGGACGATTGCCCTCCATGGGTTCTAAACTCTGGGGATTTCTTTACGACCGTCTGATGGGCGAAGATTTTTTCAAGGCATACACCTACAAACTGATTTCGCTTTGCATTGCTGTTTCATTGCCGGTGTTGAACTTTCTGAGACGCTCGAAACGGATTCCGGACTGGCTAAAAACCTACACGGTTCCGCCGACACTCTCTGTCACTCACTATGAACCACTGCAAAACGGAGACAAAATCAGGTCGTCGGACAACTTTGTGCTCATCAAGAATGACGTGGGGAATGCTGTCACGGCCAATGATTCAACGGCAGGACAGACGATTTACATCCGCTACCGCGGTTGCATGGACACCTTTGGCCTGCCTCAGGCCACGAGCGATGTCGACCTTTATTTTAAGAATATTCTTGGTGCACGCTTTGTCGATTTGGAGAAAAAAATGTGCTGCGGCTTTCCCTACGAGGCCGAGGGACTCCACGAGCGCGCCAAACTGGCCCACTTCAATTCAATGGTTGAAATCGCAAAATGCATTTTCAGACTCGTGGAGGAATGGCGTGAGCACGGTAGTCACGGCGAGCCGCGGTTTATAATGTTCTCGAATTGTCCCACATGTTGCGAGGCGATCCGTGAGTTTAAAAATCTACTGAAAAATCCTGAAAAAGTAGAACTTCTCAGGGCACGCGCGTCGCTTCCGGCAGCCTTCGATCTCAAGCATCTGAATTACGAAACACTGGACACGGCCGAAATTGCCATGGACCTGCTCAAGAAGTCAGCGGACGAAAAAAAGACCAAGCTGCAAACGCTCGTTCCAGCCGAAAGGATCCCAAAAACGGTCGGTCTCAAAGTTCCCTGTCACAATACAAAACAGGCGACCGCAGCTCAGCTGGCTCTGCTGAAATTGTACTACTCGGGAGTTGAGTCATACGACAACTGTTGCGGACTGTCGGGTACCTCAAGGCTCAAACACCCACGCATCGGCACGCAAATCGCAGACAACCTGTTCTCTCAAATTCGCTCCGCGCCAGCGGACGCGATTGTCAGCGGCTGCCCCAGCTGCCGCGACGGGGTCAAAATTCAGCAAGGGATTCTCCAGGCCCGCAAGGATGCAATTGCCGATTTCGAACTTTCGGGAATCTTCTCGCAAATCATGGCTGATTTAAAAACCACTGCGGATACGCAGAAAGCCTGACCCGGTCACAGAAGGAGTTCTCAGCTTGAAAACACAGCAAAACATGATGCTCCTTTCGGGCAGTTGCCAACTGCACGTGTCTCAAGCGACCGGAAAAATCATCAGCCTGCAGCGCAACAACGAGGAACTGCTCGTGCAGGCACATGCCCACGAACTTGCCGCAGCCCTGACCGACGACGGCCGGACAAACTTTGAAAGTCTTGATGCCTGGGGAGCTGACGAATGTTTTCCAACCATCGGCGGTTCTGCTCTTTGGAATTTACGTGACCACGGTCACTTGTGGGCGAGCACACCGTCGGTTTTTTATGGCACGCCTGAGCAGTGTTTTACTGGCTGGGAAAAGGATGGCTCTCAGTTTAAAAGGACAATTTCTTCGTGTGCAGTTCCACAGGATAGACGCATTCTGGGAGCATTTTTAACCCAGTTGCATTATCCGTCGTCTGTCGGCATCCGGCTGCAAGACGGCACCCAAAGACATGATCTTCGCGTAGCTTCGACATATGCCTCACACGCACTTTTTGCAGCAGAGCCGGGCGACCGTGTCGAATGGTCGCTGTTGCCAAAAGTGGACGAACTGCAATCCGCCCTGCGCAACTCGGCCCCATTTCATGTGCTGGGCTCGCGGATATTCGCCGAGGACGGCGCAAAAATTGCGAGCAAGTTTTATTTGCGCACACCTGCAACTCAGGTGTTTGTGACGTCGTTAATCCGTAAGCGCATGCGTTTGCGGATTGATGTCATTCAAGATGCGAGTCTTCCTTGGGTCGGAATATGGTGGTGTCACAACGGCTGGGGCGACGGCCGCCCGCACTCGACGGTGGGAATCGAACCCACGAATACCCCTAGCGACGGCCCCGTGCTGGAATTCACAGAACTGGCCTCACAATCGCTCTGCAA
>JBEDKY010000194.1:0-7187 GCA_041171905.1 Pseudomonadota bacterium | reverse complement strand
GCAATGCTCCAATTCCGCAGACTGACTGATGGCGAATTCTAGATTTTGTACGAAAGTTGAAAACGACATGTTCTCAAGGCTGAATTCGACACTGCGACGCCCTTGCAAAATGAGGGCAACGGTCAGGTCGAAGGGGCTGTTCGACTGGATAGGTGCTTTGCTGTGCATGACTCCGTTGAAAAGAGCGGCCGAGCGAACGTCACGCAAAGACGCGGTGCAGTTATAGGCTTCCACTGTTCCAGTCCGCACACAATGACCAAGGTGCTGCTTCACCTGTTTCAAAAATTCATTAAAACGCTGATTTTCCTGCAACGAAAAATTCATTCCGCCTCAACCTCGCCGTCACCAGTGCCAATCACACGTACCTTTGTGTTCGGCTTGAAGACCATGAACGCTGGCCCGCCGTCTGAGGTCAGCACCCCTTGCCCGTCCTTTCCACAAGTGCCGATGCTGCGGCACAGCGTCGGACCAAATGCATCGACGGCTGAACGAAAGCATTCAGTCGCAATTCCTGTGAAATTTGCTTCTCTCATAAGTGTTGGAGCACAACCCCTCTTCAAATGCAGAACTCGCGCAACATCGGCGCGAAACTCCAAATTTGAACAACTGGCAGTGCCACCCTTCCAACCACTCAGAAGCAGCACTCCATGCTCTCCGTTCAGATACCCCTGTTTTTCTAACGCACTCTGGATCACTTCAGGCGCGAGGTCATCCCAATTGACTGCGGTATCCGTGGAACCGAGAGGCCGACTTTGCGCGGGAGACACCCAAATGCTCGTCATTCTGTTGAGTGAGGGATACTGCAGCGATTGAACCCGCGCACAACCGTCCGGAGTTTTACCCGCACGTTTTGCCGTGTGGCGCGTGTGGATCGCATCAATCAAGCGGCCTCGGCTCACGAGAAGCTTACGGCTCGGCACAACCCCTTCGGCATCAACAGGAAGATAGCCGCAGTTGTCGAGATTCCCGTCAATGACGATATCAAGCCAATCGGGGCCGACCTGCAGATCCAGCATTCTGCCGTCTTTTCCAAATCCGGAGGCTCTTGTCTGAATGAGGTCGCCCTCCGCCGCATGACCGACAGCCTCGTGGAGAATGAGTCCGAGCAAATCCGCATCCACCGCAAGATAATCATATTCGGGATTTTCAGGAACCAATGCGGCCGGCAGAAGCGCCAACGACTGCGACTCCGCCTTGCGGAAATGCATCAATAGTTCACGCTCCAAGTCATCTGACTTGGGGATGTGATTTTTGAGAGAACGGGCATACGCGGTTCTTTTCTCCGCACCCTCGGAGCACGTTACGTTTGTTGAAATTCTGCAGACCTGCGTGACGTACGTCTGCTGCGCACTGTCGAGAAAATACTGCCAGCGGTATTCTGCAGACATATTGAGGCGTGATTTTACTGAATGAACCCGATCATCGTGTTTGGACAAATGTTGCTCGCGGATCATTTCGCTCACGACAACAAAATTATCAGCAAAACGCAGCGACCGCCAGGGGTGCTGTCCAACATGTGCAATGATCTGCGATCGTGAGGCGAGAATTTCATTTTCCTCATCGCCGTCAGATTTTGACCGCTGAACCCAAGCAGAATTCAACGCGGATAATACCTTGGAAATGGGGTCGGTGCCGGAATCTGGGGTTCCGGTCGAGAGCCCGGCAGAACCGCTGACAACAGCTCGGATGTGATAATTGCAAGACGAGGCAAATGCTGGCGGACCCTCATTGCGGCCGTTGGAAAAGGCCCTCTGCGCGGATTCCCGCGTGCCGAGTAGAATAGAAATATCTTCCAAATGAGCGGTCGGCTGCTCGCTCATAAACTCCGCAACTGCGGTCTCAAGCGCGCGCGCCCATATCTTTGCAGGATGAGTTGTCTTTCCCGTTTCGAATGGAAGGTCGTAGGTGGGTGAAAAGCTCTCCGGTTTGAGAGGCTCTCCCAAAACGTCACCCGCAGCGCGATATTGTTCAGCAGTTTCTATCAAGTGATTCCGATAAATCTTTAAAAACTCATCGCACAATGCAGGATGGGCCGCTGCGACCACACTGCCCATGCGAAATCTGCTGGCACCGCGGTGCCCGTGTAGTGTTGTGAAAACAGCATCGGGAGTTTCGTCGAAAAGAATCTGCAATGCCGCAACATCATAGGGAGCCACAAGCGGATCCACCATGACATCTATTCCGCCAGTGAGAATTCGCGTGTAACCGAATGCATCACTGTGTGTCCGACATTCTTTGCTTAATGACTGCATGACGGGAAGAAACGAATCAATTCCGCGATACGCGAAAGTCTTTGCTGTCGAATAAGAAACGTGTGCCTGTGAAAACTTCTTCGCGTTGCCCGTTTTACACGCCTGCAAAACGGGTTTTGCTTGAGCTGAAAAATTCTGAAACAGCTTTCCGCAGCGGGAACCGTTTCCAAGACTTGCAACAAAGACTTCGTCAAGCGCTGGAAGGGCTACAATGCCCAGCACCGGACGTCCGTTTTGAACCAGCGCAAGAAGTGTCGACCATTGCGGAACATGCGAAAGAAAGTTGATGGTGCCGTCAATCGGATCCAAAATCCAATAGGTGTCCTGATCCAAATTCAAGGTGGATTGGGGTCTATCATCGAGGTTTGACTCAAACTCGAGAAGGCCTTTGTCTGACGAACCGTCCGTCTTTGCTTGAGGCTTACTGCCGGCCGGCCCATGTTCGCGCAGTCGGGCCAAGGCACCGAATTCTTCGCCGACAAATCCAAATTCCGGAGTCACGTCGGCAAGGAGTTCGCGCACTCTGAACTCTATGCTTTTATCCGCCTCGCTCACCAGACTGCCGTCGGCTTTTTGAACAGCCGTCAACGATCTACGGAAGAAGGACATTGCCAGCTCGGCAACCTCGGTCACCACACCAAGAGCCTTAAGCTCGAGCGTCTGTAATGTCTCAGCGTTCAAACGCTCGGCACTCATGCCTGCCTCCTTCGCAAATTTCACAATTCGAACAAAAATGAAGCGACCGGCGGCATATTACAGCCCCTGAGTCATTTTGGATACATATGAAAGAGGATCGATTCAGGGTATGATCCCCACCAAGACTGGCAGAGTTTTGAAGGAGCGTCCGTGTTAAAACTGCGCATGTTTGGAGCAACTGATAAAGGCCTCGTGCGCGCCCTGAATCAGGATGCTTACACATGTGATGCAAGCCGCGGACTCGTGGTGGTGTCGGACGGAATGGGAGGACATGCGGCCGGTGAAATCGCCAGTCACATGGTGGTGGAAGGACTCTCCGACGCACTTGCCTCGGTCACGCAATTCACCGCACAAGATTTGCCGCTGCGCATCGACGAGACAATTCAAAAGGTCAACACCAAGATCATCATGAAGAGTCAGGAAGACTCATCTTGCCGGGGCATGGGCGCAACCGTAAACGTGCTGTGTTTTGCCCACGGCTTCGTCACCATCGGTCACGTCGGTGACTCACGCACGTATCTACTCCGCGCTTTTAAAACACAAGACAACAAGCCACGTTTTGCAATGTGGCCAATTACCATCGATCACAACCTTGGAACATTTATCGAGCGCGGAATACTTACGCCCCCCAACAACGCTCCCGAATCATCACTCTCAGCACGCGACAGGTCAAAGCTGACTCGCGGGATGGGCGTCATGGATGACCCAAAGCCAGACATCTACACTCGCAGAATTGAAGTGGGTGATGTGTTTCTGACCTGCAGTGACGGTCTTCATGGCTTTGCAAGCGACAAGGACATATTGAGAACAATCGTTACAGGAAATCTGGTCGAAGCTCCGCAACGCCTCATCGAATTGGCCAAGTCCGCGGGCGCCCCGGACAATGTGACCGTCGTGCTTTCGGTGGTCAGCGATCTTGAAGAGCCGTTTAGAGAATTCACGGGCCCGACGTACGCAACACGGCCTTATCTCCTGAGGCTTCCGAACGGTGAAATTCAGGGCCCCATGACTGTTGCACAAATCGCCGAACTTTGGGTCCGCCGCGCAATCCCAGGCGAAACTGAAGTTGCAGCCGGACTCGGACCCTGGCTCCTCCTGCGCAACAAATCCATGGTGCTGCAGGTTTACACAGACTTTCAAACCGAGCCCTACAACGGTTACATTTACTACGAATCGAGCGTTCAGACTGATGACGAAAACGCCCCTGAAACGGTGTCAGCTCCCGGCGCACCCGTTGCAAAGAATTCAACGGGCAAAAAACCGTTAATCTTGCTCGCAGCTGCGGGTTTTGCAATTGTATCCATCGCACTGTTGACTGCCATATTTATGATCGACTTCGATTCCATCGTCTTGCCAGCCTACTGACACGCTGCAGGCAAAGACGTGCAGCGTCTTCCCTAATCTTCCGAAATCCTTGGAAGAAGGGGAGTTGTTTAAATTGAACTGCCTGCGCAACATGCTGCTTGTATTGATGCTGTTGGGATTTATTTTTAAAATCTCAACCGCGTCAGCCGTGCAAAATATTCCGCAAAAGAACGGACGTCCAACGGGTCCGATATCGTCAGCTGCGCTCGATAAACTCACACTCACTCTCGTCGACCGATTGCCAAGCGAAGCTGAACGCGAATTTGTCCGCCTACGCGGGTCTGCAGGCGCCTATGAGCTTGCAAATCACTTGATCCGAACACGCGAATTCTTCGACAGGTTGAGTCTTTACTGGCAGTCACATCTAATACAGTCACCCGCATGGTTGTGGGAAAGCAGCGCAGATTCGCGTTGGCACAAACACTTCCAGTCTTCGCGCGACGCCGAATTAAAACCAATATATTTTTTTCAAATGAACCAATCGGCCAGCAGTGAAACAGTCTGCTCTGGGGCGTGGACGATTCTTCGCGATAACAATCCGCAAATGTGCGCATGCGACGAAGCGGCGGACGTCATCCCGCATTGGGATTCGTCTTCTTCGATGAGGGTTTGCCCGGTTGCACGCGAGGAAGAAAACTGCGGTCCCGCGCTCAAAAAATGTCTTCCGGTGGACGCGCGGCTCCAGGCGCAGGTTCGCAATCTGCATATCGACCGAGAATCTGCCGGGGGACGCGCCATCACCCGCATGCTCAGCGATTTAAACCTCGCGCAGAGCCGTTCAATCGCTTTAGCCATCTTCACCCAACGCAAGTGGGGAAAAATAACAGAACCCGCAAGCACATTACTCTCGCGCAGCAGCGTCGAACTCCTTAGGAAATGGAGCGCCGCCAACAGTACAAGCCCGGCAGCCGCAATCGCGCAATTGCTGCGCACGCAGGAAATCTCAACTCCTGCTAAAACGATATTTTTACCACCAATTGCGGCGCAGCGCGGTCGAATGGCGCGGCTCATTGCGGAATCACCGGCAGAAGAGCTTCTCCTAACACCCCAACTTGAGTACAAAGTCCTGATGCAACCCCTGCGACAGACCCATCTCACTTCAGATGTTTGGGCATGGAATGCCAATCTCATTCTGAACTGTCAGGTTCCGCATTTTTCACCGCAACTCTTCCAGCTTCCACTTCCCAATCCTGAAAATGCCCGGGATGGCGCTTATTTCTGCACAAGCTGCCATCTGTCGCTGGACAAATACATTACCGAACACAAGGCTCGCAAAAAAATGGCCGCAGACTTCCGAACCACGGCTGGCATGGATACCAGCAACAGTCGCAGGTGTGCCGTCGAACACGCTCTGCACTTTCTGCTCGGCTACCGTCCATCGAATGCGAACCAGTCTAATTTAATCAAATATGGTGAGATCTACTTCCAGCAAAACGGGGAACAGTTGGGGCTGACTATCCGGGATCTTGCGCTGAGAATGGCGCGACGGGGTGATGGCGAATGATGACCAAACTCACCCCCTACATAAAGAGAATGGGAAAAAAGACTGCGATCACTCTGTCGACAATGATGACTCTGATGCTTGTCGCAATTGCACTCCGTGCACGCGCAGAAAATAAACACAACAAAAATAAAGACGCTGCCTCCAAGGCGTTCAATGCAAAGAACGAAAAAATAATCATTAAACGCAGCAGGCAAGGCGGCTTTCAGGAGTCGAAAACCGTGAACGAATGGAGAGCGTTCTCGATTTATCATCCGAATTCGGGGCTCAGCGAAGACTCACTCTTTAGAAACTTCAAGAAACGCCCGGTTGTTGTGGAAGAATCAACGCAGAAAGATCTCGCTCAGACATCGGCCGAAACGACAATGCAGGTCTTGGGTGCCCGTTCACTCATTCCAATCCTGCGGGCAACATTCGGTGATCAGGTCCGCGGCAGCACTGAGTTCGAGCGAGACCCTTGGTTTTTATCGCATCCTTCCGCTCTGTTTAATCCTTCGCAATTAAAAGCACTGTGTGACAGGGATAACGAGTCCGAAATTGAAGACGAAAACGACGTTTGCTGGAAACCAGCATTGACAGACGAGTATCTCAGCACACTCACCGATTTTGCCAGTGATGCGTGTCCGCAGCTTGTCTTTCGTGAAACTCAACAGGCAAACAAGTTACTCAACAAACTGATCCGCAGTGCGGATTTCAAAGAGCAGAACATCCGACACTTCGCGGTTCATTCGCTTAGAATTCCCGCCGAAAAGGTCACTGATGAGTGGATTGTCAACCTGCTCGATGAAAGCAGGCGTGCAGCGGGACTGGACGATAATCAGGAAAACGCTCCTGAACTGGCTGACGAAGATCTTTACGCTCTGAGTTGTCAGGCTATGCTATTGTCGCGCGATTTCTATTCGCGCTAAAGAGACATTATCTTGTTGAATTCTGCTTGCGGCCAAGCCTCAAAGTCGATCTGAAATTCGTTTTTTCTGAAAAACAGTAGCACGTCGGCAGGGGACGACATTTGTGCGGGCTTTCCAGTCAGCGCGGCAGTCCATAGATCGCCGAGCGACCAGCCCTCATCAGATGCGACGAACGCCGCATGCTTATTTTCGAGCAATAAACTCAGAGTTTCCTTCTTGTCGCGGGCCACTTCCGCCAACTCAGGATTCCACGGTGTCGCCGACAAATTCCAGTATGCAAAGCCGCAGCGCATCAGAGATTCCAATTGGGAGACGTTCTGATGCGTATGCTTCTTTTTTCCGATGAATTCCAGAAATTGAGTGGCGGATAATTCCGCATTGACGCAGCTGAGATGCGACTGTTCGAGAAAATCTAACGCCAATCTGGCCAGTTCTCGCACACCCATCCATCGCGCCGCCTGTGAA
>JBEDKY010000193.1:0-20118 GCA_041171905.1 Pseudomonadota bacterium | reverse complement strand
CATCAGATGTGGAGCCAAACGGCAAGCCTGCGGACGGTCCGCCGGGCCGAGGACCACCAAATCCACCGCCGGCACCCGCTGGCCGAGGGCCACCGAATCCGCCGCCGGCTCCTGCCGGACGAGGACCGCCAAATCCACCACCAGCACCTGCTGGACGAGGACCACCACCGGCTCCCGCTGGACGGGGTTGCCATCCGCCGCGGTTTTCACCGTCCTGAGGGCGTGGTCCGCTGAAGCCACCAGGACTGTCGGGGCGGTGGTAACCACCCTGGTCACCGCGTTGATATGAGTTTCTGTCAGAGCGGGGTTGTGGTCCGCCAAATCCGCCATCTCGCATCGAAGGACGCTGACCAGCAGGAACAGGGCCTGAAGAGTAAGGGCGTGGTCCACCGGCGCTACTGGTAGGTGGCGGAGTGGGTTCGGCGCGACGAATGATCGTTGCGCTTACAGCTGGTGCTGCTGGGCGTACGATAGTTGCTCCGCCTGTTGAAGGTGGAGGCGTTTGCTTTGCTGTTTGAGTTTGTTCGCTTTGAATTTTCGATTCCTGTGCGCCGGCGAGAGTTGTTTCGGCGGCTGCTTGAGTTGTTGGAGCAGGCTCACGCTCGGAGCTCGGCTCGACCGCTTCAGCAACGCTGGGCGCCATTTGGGCGGCTGCGCGTTCTTGCACGGGAGTTTCAACTTGAGAAGCTACGTGTGCTTCCACGGGAGCTGCACTCAGCGGAGGTTCTGCAGAACTCTCAAAGCCACCTGCCGAATGTGTTTCACCTGCACCAGGTGCGTCTGAGGTTGCGTCGGCACGACGCCTAATGACAACCTTGCTCGCTGGCTTTGCTGCTGCTTCCTTTTCAGGGTTCTTTCCGGAGCGCACGTAGGCGCGCAATTTGTCGGCCTCGAGATCGGAAATCGCGTTGAAATGATTTTTTACTTGAATTCCCAAGTCCTGCAGTTTTGCAATGACTGTTTTTGTGTCGAGCTTAAGCTCTTTTGCGATATCCAGTACCCTCAGACGGCTCATCCAACTCCGCTCCCAAAAGACCCCGAGTGATCGGCGGGGCTCCGATTAACCTAATGACCAGACGTCCCTTAACAGCTTTCTCAGGAATCAGCTAGAGATTCGAGAGCTCTGATGACGAAATCTTTGTGTGTAATGAGAACCACTTTGACTTGGGCTTCTTTGCCGAAAAATTTCTGCCCAAGACTTTGGCTTGCGATGTTCAGTCGAACACCCGTCAGCCTGTCAGAGTGGGTAGTCAGGAGAGATTCGCAATGGCGGTAGAAGCGCTCTGAACCATCGGAGCTCATCAGCAAGATTCGGCTCATGCGTTCTGAATCTTGCGCAAGCTTACGATCTTTGAGCGCATTCAATCCCATCTGTTCGCGGCGCAGGCATGATTCTATGTTTTCGAGTCCACCCTTCAGTTGGCCAGCCCGACGTGAGAGGGAAAGAACTTTTTCAAGTGCCGGAGTGAGCTCGAGGGTCGGCACTTTGAGCCGACCCTCGCTCCAGAGCGGTTTCAGATTGAAGGCAAGTCGCGCTCGAATTGCTTCAGCGCGCGCATCAGCCTCCAGTAATTTTGGCAGTTTCAGCATGTATTTTTCCTGAGAACTTGTAGGGCAATCCAGTACGGACTGCGATGTCCTCTGGGGTTGTTTGTGCGACTGCTGTGTAGTCATTAAAGCCGGCTGTGTGCAGAACCGCAGCCGTGTATTCGCCGACTCCGCGCAGTTTCATCCAGTAGTGCAGAACTTCGCTCGGCACCTGACGGGGATCGACTTTCTCGGGATCGAGTTGAGCAGTCGGTCTTGTTTTGGCAACGAGGTCTTCCAGAGCAGACGCTTCTGCTGCGGCATCGAATTGCGAACCTGACAGAGCTCCCGTGAGTTCAAGAGCGTCGAATTCAGAATCGACGTCAATTTCCGACTTTTTGTTGGCGGTGATCTTGTCGGCCAGTTCCTTCGCTCCGGCAATCACCAGCTCGGACTCTTCTGGAGAGAGGCGCAGAAGCTTGCTGAGTGACTTCGCCTCCATGCGGGCAACGTCAGTGGGATCTTTATAGCCTTCGTTGACGAGGATTTCAGCACGCATTTCGCCAAGCGAAGGAATTTGCGACAGGACGGTTTTGTATTCCTGCACAAGCTCGCGCATCTTACTTTCCGAACGGATGTCCACCTTCCAGCCTGTCAGCTGAGCTGCCAGACGGACGTTTTGTCCGCGTCGGCCGATTGCCAGCGAGAGATGGTCGTCTGGCACGACAACTTCCATCGTGTGGACTCGTTCATTGACGATGACTTTTGAGACTTCCGCCGGTGCGAGCGCATTGCAGACAAAGCGCGCTGGATCGCGGTCAAACGGGATGATGTCGATTTTCTCGCCGCGCAGTTCTTGCACAACCATTTGCACGCGCGAGCCCTTGACGCCGACGCACGCGCCAACTGGGTCTACCGATTGTTCCGTGCTGTATACTGCGATTTTCGAGCGGCTGCCCGGGTCGCGAGCGGCACTCTGAATGATTACGATCCCTTCAGCAATTTCTGTGACTTCCTGCTCGAACAGGCGCACAAGCATTTCTGGATGGGCGCGGCTGAGAATCACTTGAGGTCCACGCGTCGACTTCTTCACGTCCAGCACGTAGCAGGTGATTTTGTCGCGAAGTTTGAACTTCTCTCCGGGAATCTGCTCGCGCATCGGCAGAACGCCTTCGCATGAGCCGAGGTCGATAATGAGGTCCTGCTTGTCAAAGCGCTTCACTTGTCCTGTCACGAGTTGTGATTTCCGGTCGCGGAAGTCACGTACGATCTTTTCTTTTTCAGCTTCCTGCATCTTTTGCACAATCACCTGCTTTGCAGCCTGTGCGGCGATGCGACCGAGCTGATCGGTTGGCAGAGCTTCTCCGACTTCGTCGCCGAGCTGGAGTGATTCGTCCATGCTTTGGGCTTCGCTGAATTTAATTTCGCGGAATTCGTTTGTGTATTGATCGTCCGGCACGACGACGCGGAAGCGGAGCAGTTCCACTTCTTCGGATTCTTCGTTAAATTTCGCTTCAAAAACGCAATCGCCGAAGAATTTTTTGGCGGCGGTGATAATGGCATCCTTGAGGGCGCCGATGAGCAGCTCGCGGTCTATGTTCTTCTCTTTACCTACCGCTTCAATCACTCGCTTCAGATCAATTTGCATAACTTTCCCTCAGCAATCGGAGAATTTCCCCAGTTTTGCCGTGGGGCTATACCCTCGGCTCGACTGGTTGTCACTCACTTTTGAAAGACTAAGCCTAACTCAATGGAATAAATGAAAAAACAAATGCCTACGACCCGCGCTTCGATTTTCTCGGCGGGTTTGCTTTGGCTGCCTTTGGTTTTTCAAGGAGTGCCTGGGCAAACTTGACGGCTGAGAGGGGAACCTCAATGACTTCAGTTCCTTCCCGCAGCAGAAGCGATGGAGTAGAGACGTCTGTTTTCACATCGTCCAACAACGAGGTGAATCTATCCCGCCCCTGACGTTTTGTCCACGTTTTGAGCGTCACAAAATGACCCTTCGCAGCCTCGAAGTGTGCGAGAGAGCGGAGTGGCGGTTCTATTCCCAGCGAGCCGACCCGAACGCCCACGTTGTCGTCAAAACTGTCGAGCGCCCCCGATTCGAGGAGATAGTGATGCAATGGGAGACATTCATCGAGACTCACTGCAAGCTCGGGCGCTGGAAAGGGGGTTGGTCCGGTGTGGGCAGGCATCGGTTCCACAAAAAGATCCAACCAAGACTGGCCATCTTCGATCACAAACCAGAAATCGCGGACGTGCAGCGGACGGAGTGGGGATTTCGTTTGATTGAACGAAACCGCTGCCGACTGAAGCAAAAGCAAAACAGAGTCGTGGTTCTCAGGAGTGAGTTGGCTGGGATGAAGCAATTGTGGAGGATTCATGGTTGCTTTTTTTCCTGCAGGGATCGAGTTATCCACACAAATATCTGTGTTTTGGAAAATACTAAATCGCGTAAATAATAAGCGTGATATTGGAATGATACGAAGTTGCTTTTGCTGTGTGATGCGGCACTTATCCACAAACTATCAACAAGGCAACTGATGGGTCCAAAACTGGGCAGGACTCCGACCGGAACGGGTGGATAACACCACCGATCGTCGGGGTCAATGGGGTAAATTAAATTTCTTAAATTGACCAAAAATTTGAATTCAAAAGCGGCAGGACGAGGGCTGAATTGATGTCTTTTTGCGCATGCTGTTTACCCGCAATTGTCTCAAGGAGGACAGATTTTTGAGCTCGCGGGAAGGTCGTTTGGGTGAAGAGTGTGTTGAAGGATGGTTGACTGCTTTGGGATGGAGTTGCTGCGAGCGCAATATGCGCTTTCAAGGCGGAGAAATCGATCGCGTTTTTCTCCGCGAGCATGTGAAATCGTCACGCTTGCTCGATGTCTGTGTGGCAGAAATAAAAACCACCCGCGTCCGCACCATCGGACAATTCCATGCGCTCTTCGCAGAGGGTAAGATGCGCACTCTGGTGCGTCCCCATCAGCTGCGCAATCTTTGGCGCACCGCAGCTCAGTTTGAGTCCCGCATTCGCTCGCGCAGACGGGCGCAAGTCCGCACCTACGTCCGCTATTTTTTAGTGGTTGTAGCTCCCCCGCGGCTCATTAAGAGACTTTCTCATGAGATAAATTCAACACCAGGTTCCTTCCCGGTCAGACTCTGTCGCACAGGCTCCCACGAGGTGATTCTGTCGTGGTCGCCCGACCTGCCTCCATCGAATTTGTCTTAAAGAGTCAAGACAGCAAATATTGACGAGCCTTGCCTTGTTACTTTCAGCACGGAGCGTAGGGTAGGCGGTTGGAGGTTATCGCGATGAAAAATCTTGCTGTCCGTTCGCTGCTGTTGTGTTTCTTCGTGTCGGTGCCGGTGCAGACAGTCGCTGCAGCCACACCATCCTGCGGGGAACTGCGCAATCCCGACCTGCATGCATTTTGTCAGGCAAAGCGTTTCGACAAAGTCAGCGAGTGCGAGGGAATTACAGACTCCAACTGGCGAGGGCTGTGCACGAGCAGCTTTTCGAGCGATCCTTACGCCTGTGAAAGCATCGGCGACGAAAATCTGATCAAATATTGTCATGGACTCCAGCAGAAAACTTCATTGGCTTGTTTTGAAATTCAGGACAACGACCTTGAGTTTCTTTGTTACTCGCACGTGCAGAATACACAGCGCTTTTGTGCAGATGTGAAAGATGCCAATCTCAACGGTTTGTGTCTTGCCTTGTTTAATCCAAGCCTCAAGCCAAGCCGTCCGCCGCGCTGATCGATTACAAAAATAAGACGATTTCAGCTTTGTTGAAGGACGCCACCTCACGTTCAGTGAGCGTGGCCCTCAATAAAGCGCTCAGCCTCAAGTGCGGCCTGACATCCTCTGCCCGCCGAGGTGATTGCCTGACGGAATTTGTTGTCCTCAACATCGCCTGCAGCATAAATTCCGGCGACGTTGGTCGCAGTGCTAGCAGGTTTGCACAAAACGTATCCCTGCGGGTCAAGATCAACCAGTCCGCGCAAGAATTCGGTGTTTGGGTTGTGCCCGATTGCCATGAACAAACCATCTACTTTGAGCTGTGATGTTTCGCCGTTCTGATTTTTCATCACAATGCCCGTGAGGCCGCTTGAGTCCGAGAGTGTATCAACAACTTCGGTGTTCCAGACGATCTTTATTTTGGGATTGTTGAAGACTTTGTCCTGCATTGCCTTGCTGGCACGAAATTTGTCGCGGCGGTGAACGAGGGTCACGCTTGCAGCGAGTTTGGCAAGATAGTGCGCCTCTTCCATTGCGCTGTCGCCACCGCCTACGACGGCGACAGTCTTATTTCTGTAGAAGAACCCATCGCAAACCGCGCACGTCGATAGGCCGTAACCCATGAGCTTGTCTTTGTTGGGCAGAGGCAGTGTGATGGCGCTGGCGCCGGTCGCGACAATGATTGTTTTGGTGTCAATGGGTTCCGAGTCGGTCAGGACGCGAAAGCCACCGGCAATTTTTTCGATTTTCATGACCGTGCCGTTCATCATGCGGGTGCCATATTTTTCCGCCTGAGCGCGCATATCTTGCATGAGTTTGTTGCCGTCGACTCCTTCGGGAGTTCCCGGCCAGTTTTCAACGATGCTTGTTGTGGTGAGCTGACCACCCGGCTGCAGACCGGCAATCAGAATTGGATTCAGAGCAGCGCGTGATGTGTAGATGCCCGCGGTGAGTCCTGCAGGTCCCGAACCGATGATTACGACGTTTTCCATTCGCTGAGTCCTTACTTTTATTTCTTTGGTCCAAGCAGTTCATTAAGTTTCTGCTCGCTCGCCGAGGCCACCTCTGCGTGCAAGCTGTTGCCGTGTGCGTCGATTGTTACGAGAGCTGGAAAGTCGACAACTTCAAGTTCCCAGATAGCCTCCGGCGAGCCGAATTCTTCGAGCATCGACACTCCGCGCACTTTTTTTACAGTTTCGGCCAGAACCTGAGCGGCTCCGCCGACGGCGTGCAAGTAGACACAGCCAAAGTCTTTGCATGCCTTGAGGGTTTTCGCACCCATTCCGCCTTTGCCGATGACAGCGCGGATTCCATATTTTTCGATGACTGTCGCCTGATAGGGTTCTTCGCGCGTGCTTGTTGTGGGGCCTGCGGCACGCACACTCCACTCACCAGATTCCGTTTTCACAACGACCGGTCCGCAGTGGTAAATCGCCGATCCACGGATGTCGACGGGAATGCTTTTTCCCTCAAAAAGGTGCTTGTGAACAGCGTCGCGGCCTGTGAACATCACGCCGCTGATGAGCACCATGTCTCCCACGTTCAGCGAACGGACTTGTTGTTCGGTGATGGGGAGTGTCAGTCTGATTTCTTTCATTTGTAGATCCACTCCTTAATCAGGCCGCTCGAGTCTGCTTTAATACCCTGTCGGCGAAACGCCCAGCACATATATGAAACCGAAACGTAGAAGCTTGCCGGTAGCCGGTTCAGTGCAGCGATCTTTACACCCAATAGAGTCGTGTTGCCGCCAAAGCCCATCGGCCCGATTCCGAGTGAGTTTGCTTCCTGCATGATGCGCAGTTCGAGCTCCGCCAGGCGTGCATCAGGATTTTCATCGTTGAGCGGCCGCAGGAACATTTTCTTCGAATATGAATAGCCCGTGCTGCGGTCGCCGCCAATGACAACGCCCAGAATGCCGGGTCCGCAGCCCTTGCCCTGTGCCTGATAGACTGCATCGAGAACAACCTTGCGCACACCTTCGAGATCGCGGCCTGCGCCCAGACGGCTGTCGGGAAGGCTGTACTGCGCACCCACGTTTTCACATCCTCCGCCCTTGAGGGCGAGGCGGATGTCGAGTTCTTCGGAACGGTGTTGTTCAAAGTAGATGGTCGGCGTGCCGGGCCCGAGGTTGTTGCCCGAGTTTTGGCCAGTGATGCTGTCGACGGAATTTTGCCGCAGGTAGCCAAGCTCGGTTGCCTTTGCAACCACGGCTTCAGCAACTTCCGAGAAGGTGATTTGATCGTACCCTACAGGTGTTTTGACAAAGAAAAGTATGCTGCCGGTGTCCTGGCAAAGCGGCTGACTCACACCACAGGCGATGTCGATGTTTCGCTGGATCACCTTCATTGCGTATTCGCCTGCGCTTCCAGCTTTTTCTTTTTGCAGTCCGGCAACCACAGACTCCCGCACATCAGGCGGTAAGTTTGTGCTTGTGACGCGGATGAGTTCCAAAAGTGTTTCAAAGAGTGACTGGTGCGTCGGCGGGACAGCGGGCGGTGTTTTGAGTGGTCCCTTGGGATTTGTCGCCATCTTCGGTACCTTCTTATCAAATTTAATCATCGGACAAACGAAAGGTGCATCCTATGCAGACGCCCCGCCCGACTTTAGTCAGAAATTGTGCTTTGTCCATTCTGATGCTGATTCTTGCCGGTGAAAGGGGTGCGCAGGCACAGTCGAAGCAAGCCTTCGGTGGCTTGCAGTCGTTGGCTGCAAGCGGTGCATTGGCAACAGCTTTTGCTGTTAATTTGCGCACAGGTGAGGTGTTGGGTGAAATGAGTCCTGACACACGCGTGACTCCCGCGTCAGTTTCAAAAGTGATTCTCGCAGCTGCAGCACTCGAGCGTTTCGGCAGCGAGCATTCCATTGAAACCAAATTCTATGCCACCGGCCCGGTTAAAAATGGTGTTCTCAAGGGAGATTTGGTTTTTGAGGGCGCCGGTGATCCCTCGCTCACCAACGAAAAGCTCTGGTTTTTGACCACCGACGTCGCACGCGCCGGAATTCGCAAGGTCGAGGGGCAGCTCGTGGTCAATACCGCGCGCTTTGGCTACATAGAGCCCGACATCGACCGCAGGCTCGCAAGCAAGCGCAGCCGGCATGCTTACGATAGCCCGTTGTCCGCGGCAGCCGTCAATTTCAGCGTGATGGGTGTGGTGGTGAGTCCGGGAGAAGGTCCGGGCGAGCGGGCGCACGTGGCGCTTGAGCCTTATGATTTGGACACGACAAAGATTCAGGGCGCGGTGCGCACGCAGCCTGGTGAATTCTCGCGGGTTGCAGTGACGAGAACACGTTCGGGTCTTCAAGATGTTTTTACGGCGAGCGGTCATGTCGGGCAAAAGGCGTCGCCGACACGGGTCTACAGGTCGGTTTCCGATGCGGATCAATATGCCGGTGCGGTGCTCAAGGCATTTCTAGAGAAAGAGGGAATCCAGCTGGCCCGCGGTGTTCGCATCGAGCGCACCCCGCGCAGGGAGCTGGGACGTCCGCTCGCAAGTGTCGAGGGTTTCCCGCTTGCGTGGCAGTTGCTCGGGCTTTTCAAGGTTAGCAACAATTTCATCGGCGACATGCTCACCATTCAACTCGATTTGGACGACAAAAAACAATTTGGTGCGACCTTGGCCGGAGGAGCGCTCCAGCTTGAAAATTACATGTCGTTTGCGTTGCAAAATGCACCTGCCCCCTACCGTTCAAAGCCCGACGGAATTGTTATGCAGTCAGGAAGTGGCTTAACGCATGAAAACAAACTTTCTGCCCGCGACGTCGTCGCAGTTCTGCAGAGGATGTACATGGACAGTCGCGAGTTTCCTGCATTTTTAAACGCACTACCGATGCCCGGCGCGGAAGGTACAGTTAAAAAACGCTTTCAATCAGAGCAAACCAAGCATTTGCGTGACAGACTCAGGGCAAAGACGGGAACTTTGAGTGAACCCCATGACGCAATTGGATTGGCAGGGTACAGTCGTCTCAAGGATGGTGATTGGGTAGCGTTTTGCGCAATGGTTAATGGTTCCGCAAAGCGCCCCAATGTCGGTATTGAATATGCACGCGAGACGATAGATGAAGATCTCGGTCGCCTTCTTCCTCCGGAGTTGTGATGGAAAAGAAACAAAAGGGAACATTCACTCTCAGACGTCTCTTTCCTGCGCTGCATGAAGAGGAGTTGGTGCGCATACAAGACAGCTCGTCCGTCATTCGCCTGCGCAAGGGACAAAATCTATTCATCGCGGGTGATTCACCACGCTCGATTTATGGTGTTGCCAATGGATGTCTGAAGATCGTTCGCGAGAGCACCGAAGGTGAGAGTGTCATCACGCGCGTCGTCCGGCCGGGTCACATCGTCGGCATCCGCGAGGTATTTGGTGAATTCAAATATTCCCGCACCAGTGTTGCGCTGAAGGACAGCGAGGTTTTCTCCATCGACGCTCAGGCTGTCATGGACATGATCTCGCGCAGTCCTGCTGTTTCGCTGCAGTTTATGAAAATATTCTGCAATGAGCTGGCGCGCCTTGAAAAACGCATCGAAAATGATCTCTATAAACCTGCCAAGAGTAGAGTGGCATCGGTGATTTATGAGCTGTTTGGTTTGTTTGCAGATGAGGGACAAACCTCTTTTGAACCGCCGCTCAATCGCAGAGACATTGCTGAACTCGCAGATGTGACGCCCGAAACGGTCAGCCGCGCCATTGCAGATTTGAAGCAGGCTGGAATTCTTGAAACTCAGGGTGCTGTGTTTCATATTCTCGATGCCGATGAGTTGCAGAACGAGGCCGAAGACAGGTGACTGTTGTCCAAGTTGAAAACCTAGAAATTCGCGCCGGCTACAAGACTCTGATCCGTGATTTTTCGTTCACGATGGAATACGGCGAGGCTATCGCCGTCATCGGTGCAAACGGGCTGGGTAAAACAACCCTTTTGCGCACGCTCTGCGGCGTGAGTCGGCCATACAAGGGAAACGTGAAAGTCGCGGGAGTGCCGGTCTGGCCGGCGGCCGCCGGAGCGGTTGAGCGGCAGTCCGTTTGTTACCTTGCCAGTCAGCCCGCACTCTTTCTTGACCATCCTGTTTCGGCAAATTTGGAATTTTACGTTCGCGCCCATGGTGCCGTCTGGAACGTTGAAGAAGCCATGACTGCCTTGAAGGCGGTCGGCCTGGAGGGACGTTTCAAGCAGAGCGCGCGGACTCTCTCCACGGGCCAGAAAAGGCGCCTGACTCTTGCGTTTCTGCTGATGTGCAAGCCAAGGATTCTTTTTTTGGATGAGCCGACCAACGGACTCGATACCGACGGTGTAAAGCTGTTTCTTGATTCACTGAGCGGGCTGCTGCGGGAAAGCCGCTCGGCTATTTTGCTGGCGACGCATGATCCTCAATTGATTGGCTGGTGCGGCAGGTCGATAGAACTCAGGCGGTGGGCACCATGACGGAACAACTCACTTGGAGAAAAAGTTGTTGGCTGATTTTTGAGTATTCTGTCCGCTCGATTTTTATCCGCAAATCATCATGGGCCGGAACGCTCGCATTTGCGGCCTGTCTTGCAATTCTATTTCCTTTTTCATTCGGAACGGAGCTGATTCAAAAAGCTGAAATCCGGCATGGAGCATTTTGGGCCATCAATGAGTTCATCGTTGCATTGACCGTTGGGCGGCTGTTCACGCTGGAGTCGGAGTCGGGGATTTTGGAGCTCGTGCTCTCTTCGGGTATTTCCCGCTCGGCACTGCTTTTTGGCAAAATTCTCTTCGTTGTTCTTTATCTCCTGTCTGTTCAGTTGCCTTTGATGGTTGTCTGGATTGTTTTTTACAATGTACCCGCAGCGTCGGTCGGCGCATTTCTGCCGGTAAGTCTGCCGCTGTTGATTTTGTTTAATCTTGGAACAGGAACAATCGGCGCTCTTCTGGCGTGTGTGACGGCGCGCAGTTCGGGACGTGATCTGCTCATGCCTTTGTTGTTCTATCCATTGCAGTTGAGTGTTCTACTTGCCGCGGTCAGTCTGGCGACATACACAGACCCCGCGGTGGTGATGCTGGCCGGCACTCAATCGACGTCTTGGTGGACGATTCTGGCAGGTGTTCCTGTTTTGTTTTTGGCGCTTGGAGTTCTGCTGAGTGATATTCTTTTTCAGGAATAAAATGTGACGGAGAAATTTCAGATGTCGGGTGAGTTGGCGCAATCATACAAACGCTGGTCAAAACTGCTGGTACCCGCGGTTGCGGTTCAGTTGGCGGGTTGGTGGCTTGGTTTGTTTTGGATAGGTGCAGACAAAGATCAGGGAGACGTGTTCAGAATCATGTTCGTGCATGTTCCGGTCGCATGGTGTGCCTTCATGTGGATCATCCTTGCTGCCGGTTTTGCAATTTTTGGCTTCGTGCGAAAGTCCTCCTTTGAGGCCATGGACAGAAGTGCGCACGCGGCAATCGATTTGGGCACCGTATTCGCAGCGCTGGCCCTCGCTACCGGAAGCATTTGGGGTCGTCCGACCTGGGGTGTGTGGTGGGATTGGGATCCGCGGCTGACCTCGACGCTCATCATGTTTCTTGTCTGTTGTGCTTATCATGTTTTGCGCAGCCTTACGCCTGACATTCAGGCGCGCCGCAACGCCGGGCAGGTGACCGCAATTCTTGCTGCGGCAAATGTTCCCATCGTTTACTACAGCGTCAACATTTGGCGTTCTTTGCATCAGCCGCAAACTTTTGTTCGCAAGGGAAGCACCGCCTCCTCCGATGTCGGAATAGTTCTTCTTGCCAACGTTATCGCTATGATACTGCTCACGTTTGTGCTTTATAAGCTGCGTCGCACGGCAATTTCGGCAGAGGAAACTCTAGACGCTGCAAGGGAGGGGCGCTGAAATGAATACGTCAGAATATGGCAATATTTCTTGGGTTTTCTTTGTGGTTGGGGCGTATGGTGTTGTAGCGATTGCACTTTTCTTGTTTGCACTTTCAACCCGGAGACAATACTGCAAGGCTCAGGAAGCCCTCAAAGAAGAGGGCTTTTCTGCCGAAAAGGCGTGGTAAGTGTCGGGAGGTATAGGAGTCTTCGATGATGAAGTTTTCACGTCAGCAAATAATTGCGTCGGGAGTTATCGTCGCATCACTTGGCGCCATCGTTTTCATGGCCATGCAACCCGAGAGTTCGGTCACCTTTTTCACACCTGCGGAAGTCTATGCTTCGCCGCAAAAATTCGTCGATCGAACTTTTCGCGTGTCGGGTTTGGTCCTTAACGGAACCAAAGACTGGGACGGGATGAATAAAGTGCTCAAGTTCAGGATGAGCGATTTGAACGGTCACGAATTTGCAGTGACCTACAAAGGCGTTCCGCCGGATCTCTTCAAAGAAGGTCAGGGAGTGGTTGTTGAAGGGCGTCTAGCGCACAATGATCTTCGCAAAGACAATTCACTGCAGGCCAATCTGCTGATGGTCAAGCACAGTGAGGTTTACGACACCAAAACCGATCACGCCAAAATGCGTGAGGCAAAGTTGATCGACGATATTCTCAAACACGAAAATAAATACTGAGATTGTCCGGTCGGGGCATTTCTAACAGCGGAGATATAAGCGGGTGAGCACTCATCAGAAAAAAAAGGTTGGTCTCTTCGTTGCCCTCGCGGGTCTGCTGCTGTTCACCGGTTTGATGATCTATGCTCTCAACCGTGATGCAAATTATGTTCCGAGCCCGCTCGTGGGCCGGACGGCGCCGTCCTTTGTTGCCAGCACGGCGCAAGGCAGCTCTATTGATTTGTCGGCAATTGCCGGAAAAGGTCAGTGGGTCGTCATCAACTTCTGGAACACTTCGTGTGTCGTGTGTCGGGTGGAGGCGCCCGAAATGGAACGTTTTTGGCGGGAGGATGCTTCAAAGCCGGACAGTGCGATCAGGTTTGTGAGCGTCAACATTCAAGACGATGTTACAGCCATACTCAGCTACCAAAGAGATTTTGCTCTGAGCTATCCGGTCGTTGCAGATCGAGACGGAAAAATCTCGCTCGATTACGGTGTCTATGGCACGCCTGAGACGTTTTTTGTCAGTCCGGACGGCGTTGTCCGGCATAGGGTTGCCGGAGAGGTGGACCGCAATACAATTCTTGCATTTGTTGACTGGCTCAACAAAAACCCTGCAATCACTCCCCAGCAGGCAATCGAAGGATTTGGACGGGTGCGTGCCGGTGCTCCGCGCGGCGGCTGACGGAAGATGACTCAGGATCTGCCGAAATTTACCAAAATTAATGAAACCTTTTCATGCGCGAATTGTGGCAATGCTGTACCAGCAGCACGTTCGACCTGTCGTGATCACTGCCCCAAATGTCTTTGGAGTCTGCACGTGGATGTTAATCCCGGTGATCGGGCGGCGGGCTGCGGCGGACTGCTGAAGCCTGTTTCATATTCAGCGCATCCCAAAAAGGGTTGGATGATTCACTACACTTGTCAAAAGTGTAGTATGCAGAGGGTGAACCGGTTCCTCGAGAACGATGCGAATGAATCGGATTCTTTCGAGTCCCTGTTGCGTCTGAGCGGTGCGACACAGCTCTGACTGTGAGAAATGATGGTCAAAAAACGCTGGCTGATAAAGAAAATACTGAATGCGCAATTCTGGTGGATCGTGTTTGCCGTCGCTCTACTGACAGCTGCATGGCAGGTGTGGAGTACGATTCCACACACTGTGATTTCGCATGAAATCATGGGCCGTGCGAACGATGAGCAGGAAGTTAGGCTGATTTTTGTCGGTGATACCGGCACGGGCGATGCAAATCAGCAAAACGTTGCAAAGTTTCTTGAAGAGATCTGTCTGGCGACCAATCCGGCCGGCATCGTTTTTTTGGGCGATAATTTTTACAACATTGGCGTTGAGTCGGTCTCCGACCCTCTCTGGGAATCAAGATTCGAGCAGATGTACTCAGGCGAGTGTCTGAAAAATCAGAGCTTCTATGCAGTTCTCGGGAATCATGATTATCGCAGTGTTCCTGATGCGCAAATTATATACACGCGGCATCGCGGCGGGCGTTGGACGATGCCGGCACGTTTTTACTCACTGCAATTCGCTCAGATGGTTGAAATCGGCGCAGCCGATACCTCGATTCCAGACCGCTGCGGCATAGCTTCGCTTTGCAGTGTCGACTGGCTCATTGAAAAATTGCGTGCTTCAAATGCACGCTGGAAAATTCTCATCGGCCATCACCCGATTTTATCGGGTGGCAAATACCGATCACTAAAGGGATTGGGCTATCTCACTCTTCCCGAACTGTACTGTAAAAGCGGCGCAAGTGTTTACATCAGCGGGCACGATCACGGTTTGCAGCATTTGCATGGTCGTCATCCGGCAGCCAATTGTAAAATTGAGCAAATTGTATCGGGCGGCGGCGGGGCCTCACTCTATGAAATTGAAAAGATACCTGAGAAGACGTTGTTCAGTGCAAGCGCGCACGGCTTTGTGCTCGGACGGTTTACCTCCGATGAGCAACGCTACGAATTTTACACTTTGAACAACAACGAGCCGGCGTACATCTGGTCGGGCCAGCGGGAAAAACAATAATGCCAGCCAAGTTGCTTGACCTCGGCGAGTCGGAAAATCTCATTGTCGTATCGGATGTTCATATGCGCACGCCGGACGACGAGAGAAGCCGTATCTTTTGTAGGTTTCTCGATAGAGTTGGGCGTGATGTCGCGTGTGACACACTGGTACTGCTCGGTGATATTTTCGATTTTTTCAACGCGCGACAGGTTTTTTACTATCGCTTGTGGAAGGATGTTTTAGCGCAAATCCGTGTGTTGAATGAACGCGGCGTGCGGGTCGTTTTTGTGGAAGGCAACCATGATTATGGATTTGAGCATTCGCCCTGCAAATACGTGAAGGATTGTTTCTACGATTGCGGCGATGTCATTCTTCGCACCAAACATCCAGCGGTGGGTGAAGTTGTGCTCCTTCATTCTGACGATGTTGTCTGTCCACCGTCTTATCGGACTTTCCGTTCGTTGGTTAAATCGCGTACTTTCCAGTCTGTTCTTTCACCGATACCTGGTGCCGTCACTTCGTCGTTGTTTTCGCGCTATGCAAAAATCTCACGCGCGAAAGATGACTATCGCCCTCTGGACAGCGCATTCTTGACTGTCTGTGCAGAGCAATTCATCACTCGTCTGCGTGATATTCATTCGTTGCGTCCGGATGTGTGTGTGTTTGGTCACATCCACGTCGACCTCGACGACTGTCTTCAAAATGTCCGTTTTTTAAGTGGCCCTGCATGGTTCTCGCGACCAAGTTTTCTCCGCCTGAGCGAGCAGGGCACCGTCGTCCGCGAATGGCTCGATTCATCTTCGGTACAATCCGATAAATTCAAATTTGCGCGCAGGTGACTGACTGCCATGCGGATTGCAATTGTCGGAAAGGGAATTCTCGGCCTTAGCATTGCGGAGTATCTTTCGCGTTCCGGATCTTTCACGGTTGAAGTCTTCAGCTCCGAAAACCACTCGCGCGCTTCGGATGCTGCTGCTGCGAATCTTGCGACCAAAGCGCAGATGTTTGCCCGCGATCCGCATTTTTCTCTCAAGTTGCAAGGAAAGAATGACTATCGGCAGTGGCTTGCAGGATTGCGTCGGGAGGACGGCGCTGCTGAGCCCGATGACCTTTCTGGTCTTTACATCGCGGGTTTTGGACGCGACCTTTTCGCCGATGAAGCTGCTTGTGCTGCGCAGTACAAGCGTGTTCTCCAACCGCCGGAGGAACTCGCCGCACGCGCTTTGCCGTTGCAAAGTATCGCTCGGTCTTCTGGATGTGCACTTGAGTATGACGGCGAGGCTTGGGTTCACGCTGGCCGTCTCCTCGAGCTGCTGGAGCGCGTCTGTCGAAAACGCGGAGTCAGTTTTTCAGAGTGCGATGCGCTGCGGGAGGGTGATTTCTCGTTTGCAGCCAAGAACGTGGAAGGACTTGTGCTTGCAGCCGGAGCCGCCACTCCGCAAATTCTTTCAGCCTGGGGTGTTTATCAAGAGGGCGACCTGTTCCGCAAAAGCAGACGCTGGTCTTTGGGGGCGACTCTTGAGATTGAAAATCCGCATTGGTCGATGCCTGCGGGAGTCTCCATTCTTGAAGTCGTTCCCGCTCGGGGCGCTCTTTCAAAGCTTGCGTTCAGCGGAGTCGGAGGCAGGCTTTTCTGCTCGTCGATCTCGGTAAAATGTGCCGACAACGGCTTCGCGCATCCGCCAGAGGAGGCTCAAAGGGCGACGATTGAACTGCAACAAAAGCAGTTAAGTGAGCTCGTGTTCGAGACGTTTTCCTTTTATCCCGAGGAGTTCAGGCATCAATACCGTTGGGGCTTGCGTCTTGGCTTTGGACACTCAGAATTGATGGTTGAATCATTGCCCGTTCCAGCCAGTTTATCTTCCGCGGGGATAAAGACTCTGACCGTCGCAGCCGGTGCTCACAAAAGTGGTTTTCTTTTTGCACCGCGCATTGGCGAGCTGGTGCTGCAAAAAGTGCAGCATATTTAGCATCATCTCTCAGCTATAATCAAAAAAATATCGTCTGGGGGTGCCCATGCTCAAACTCATTTTGTCTGTTGTTGCGACTCTTGGAGTTTTGTTGCCTGAGGCGATTTTCGCGCAGGAAATGCAGATGGGTTCAACTTCGGATGAGTCTCCCAGAAGTGCGCAGCAATCCGACAGTACTGAGTCGTTGAACAACGGCCGCGGTAGTTTCTTGGGCATCGGTGGACAAAAACCGATGAACAGGGTCAATGGTATTCCTCTGCCCTCACGTGGAACTCGCATGGCTGCCAATTCGCCGGGCAGTGGTTATCAGCCTGCCGGCGGCGATTCATATCCGATCGCAGTGGGGCGCAGATCAAAAGCTCCGGTCGGCGACCTCACCACTGATTTTCCAGCCCGCATGATCTACTTAAACGGAAAAAACATCAGTTCGGTGCGCGATCAGCAGCTGGAAGGTGTCAGTGTGAGAATTGATGCCAACGGCAATCTTCACATCAGTGCGCCGCATTACGAAGTCCAAGAGTCCATGCACTATCGTCCGCTGCTGCCGAACGATATTCCCAAAGTGGGTAAGCCGCGTGTTGGCAATGATGCCCCACTTTTGCAGGGACGCTACTCCAAGCCTTCGCCATCGAAAGCAAACGATACGGTGTCGGGCGCTGTGCCACCCATCGAAGCTGAAGACGCTGACTCACCGGCCGAGGCTGTTCCTCCTGCTGCAAAGCAGGGTGCGCAAGAGCAGCGTCCCGCGGCCGAGCCTGCCAAATCATCTGCTGTCGCCCCTTAATCTCTTTGCCACGAATGTAAACTTTGCTAAATCCCCATGGCAATTGCTAATTGTATCAGGGGGTGCGTGGTGAAGGCTGAAAGTCGTAATTTCGTTTCTGAAACTGAAAAAGAAATCCTAACCAAGCGCCGCCAGCAGTTCATGAAGTCGATTGGGCAGTCGATCGCATTTTTACCATCCGCAAGGCCGAACTCCGGTCCCGCCGGCTATCGCGCGGCCTTCAGGCAGGATTCCGATTTTCTTTATTTGACCGGATGTCGTGAAACAGATGCTCTTGCTGTTTTCATACCCGAGCATCCGCAGCACAAAAGCGTTTTGTTCTTGCGCGAGCGGGATGCTCTGACCGAACTCTGGAATGGGCCCATGCTTGGTTTGGATGGCGGACGCGAACAGCTGGGCTTTGATTTGACCCTCCCCATTTCCGAGATGGAAAAACACATTCCGGCGTTGTTGAGTCATGCAGACGGAATTTACTGGGATGCATCGCCGGAGCGCGAATTTTATGAGCGTCTCCAGCCACTCCTGCAAGGAAGCCGCCTGCGCCGTGAAGGCTGCGAGATACTCAACGTGCGTGATGTCATTCATGAACAGCGTCTGTTCAAAGATGAGTTTGAAATTGAATGTCTGCAGAAAGCAAATGACATTGCCTCGCGCGCCCACGAAAGAGCAATGCAGGTGACCCGCGCCGGTCTGTACGAGTATCAAGTGCAGGCTGTGCTCGAAATGACCATGCAAATGCAGGGGTCAAGCCAACTTGGATATCCGAGCATTGTTGCCGGCGGCGCAAATGCCTGCTGCCTGCATTACAACATCAACTCCTGCCGATTGGAGAATTCTGAGCTTCTTTTGATTGATGCGGGATGTGAAGCAAATTTCTACACTGCAGACATCACCCGCACGTGGCCGGTGAATGGAAAGTTCTCGGGTGAGCAGAGGGCGATATATGAGCTTGTTCTCGACTCGCAGATTCGTTCGATCGAAAAAATAAAATCTGGAGTGCGTCTGTCCGAACTCAATGATTTTGCCGCTCAGGTATTGACCGAAGGGTTGATTGATTTGGGAGTCATCCGCTGCTCGCTTGAAGAAGCGCTTGAGAACAAGCGGGTCAAAGAGTTTTTTCCCCACCGGCTGGGGCATTTTCTGGGACTCGATGTGCATGACGTGGGCCGCTACCGCATTAAAAACGTCGAGCGGATGCTTGAAAGTGGAATGTGTCTCACTGTCGAACCCGGAATCTATATCCAGCCGAATCATGCCGATGTCGACAGCCGCTGGCATGGCATCGGAGTGCGGATTGAAGACAACATCCTTGTGACGGCATCGGGATTTCGCAATTTTACAAGTTGTGTAAAGAGCTTGACTGACATAGAAAATATGGTCGGAACGTCGGCGCTTTTTTCTTGAATTTGCCTTCCGGTTGCACCTGACCTAAACTTTTCCTCAAATTTGCGAGGAAGAAGAAATGAACCGAATGATGCGCTGGCTCGGTGGCGTCAGCGGATTTACCCTGACGGAATTGATAACGGCGGGAGCAGTTCTTGGCATTGTCGCATCAGGTGGTGCACTTACCTATGCGCGCTACGTCAGATCCAATCAGGAAATGGACCTGCGCGACGTGATGAGTTCGTTGCGCAAAGAAACTGAAAGCGCTCTTTCCAGTCCGGCCAATCTGATACGAAGCCTTGGTCATCCTGAAAACACGGAGTTTTTCTCCTGTTTCGGAAGTTCGGTCACCAACGCGTCGGCAAAAGGTGTTTCGATTGGCCGGAATGAGGCGATTACCGCAGGCAACAATCAGATTGCAGGTTGCAAGGCGACAGATCCCAATAAATTTTATCCCTTTGTTTTGCAGGCGGTCAGTGGGTCATTGTTGTCCGGCGGTACTGTCAGTGCGAATGGAATTAGATCGACGTCCGCGGGACGAGTGGTTACCGGCAAAGGGCAGACGTGTGCGTCGCCTGATCGCTCTGCCACGGATTCACGCTGTGAGATAGAAGTGACGACCTCATTCCGAGCGATTTGCCCGCCGGTGGCGGCAGGGCAGCCGCCGGCGGCCGAGTGCGTGACACCATCCACAGCTGAATTTTTCTTTACTGTTCGTCAGCTTCAATCTGGTAATTTTTATAGCCGTAATATTCGATTCCCAGGCTTCAACAACATGATTAACCCAGACGGCTCGCCTCGGGATCGGGCTGATGCCGTGCGAGTGCGAGCGCTTGATTTTATGCGTCCGGACTTTTTTCAGTGCCCCGCCGGTCAAACTTTCAAGGGATTTGACCAGAACGGGAAAATTCAATGCGGATTTCAGGAGAATCCATGTGCAAGAAAAGGACCTGAATTTGCAAACTGGATATTCCAAAAAATGAACTCCGATGGAACGGTTGAGTGTCGGAAGCCGTTGCAGGATGAAAACTGTGCCACTGCAGACAAGCCGTTGCGTGTCTTGCGTGGAGTATTGCCGGACGGCACCCTCGACTGCGTGGATCCAAAAATTTCCAATCAGGGATGCAAGGAAGGCGAGGTGCTTGTCAGTTTTGATGACAAGGGCAATCCGGAGTGCATTAAGTCGGTTCTTGGTCAGGTGTGTCCAGAAG
>JBEDKY010000192.1:0-3525 GCA_041171905.1 Pseudomonadota bacterium | reverse complement strand
GCTTCTGATTCTCCCCGCCTACAAGGTAGGGATCATGAATGACCTGTGCATGCGCGCCTCCGCGCCGGCTCTGATGATTCTGTTTTTCTTTTGGATTCGTATACTGCGCAAAGAATTTACGTTTCAATACATTCCGCTCGCAGTGACATTTATCGTTGCAATCTTGGGCAGCGGCTCCGCATTTCAAGAGATTCAGCGCTCCCTCAGCAATTACTCCGCGCGAATTATTCCGATGGAAAAAGTCTCGACACTGCTCAACAACCCCGACAATTCCGTGATTGAACAGCGTGCCGGCAAAGCCGACTCGCTGTTCTGGAAATGGCTGGGGCCTCAGAGAGACAAATAAACGCGACCCGGAGCTCCGCCGCTTGCAGGTTGTGCGTGGCAGCCAGCACATCCGCCGGAGGAAACCTGAGTTCCCATCGACGCTTCTTTGCCGTCTTTGGACACTTTTACCGACTTCAACGGATACGAAATCGCTTCAGATGTAAAAAAGTTTCCAACGCGGTTGCTCTTGATGGATATTTTTTTGCCTGACGAGTCGGTGACCTCGATGCTAACACCTTCGAGACCCTGATTTGTGGCCGATGTTGCCGACGGGAACACAGTACCTGCGAGAGTGAATTGCGCCTCATCTGCGGCTTTCCCACCTGCCCCGTGACAACTGAGGCAATTATCGCCCGGATTCATGAACTCGTTTCCATCGTCCTCTTTCTCACCACAGGATGTGAGGAGAAGAGCAGATACAACGGACAAGACTATGGGAAACAAAACTCTTGGCAAACTGCGCAATGACTTCATGTTTAGCTCCGTTTCAGCTACGTTCACAAGTTAAAAAGTAACAACGGAGCATCTGCAAAGCTATTTCTGTGTCAGCCCACCGGCAGAGACAAAACGTTCACACGCCTCAAAGAGATGGCGGTCGATTGGGAATGTAAAGGAACGTTTCAGCAGGTCGAACTCAAGAAATCCCAGATGTCCGCCAAAGCGAAAGATATTCAATTTAACAAAAGAATTCTTTGTTTTTCGGAGAATTTCAAAAGTCCCTGGAGCAATCGGATCATCTTTTGCCAAAAAAACTTCGGTAGGCAGGAAAATATTGTCGAGCACATCCCGACATGAGGCCCGTTCGTAGTAGTCATCCGCACTCGATAAACCTAGAGCCGGAGCGAGAAAGTTCTCGTCGAATTGCGAGAGCTTCTTGGCGCGGCGGGCTGCAGAGAGGAGCTCTTCTTCCATTTCCCCGAGCCGGCTGAGATAGGAATTGATTTTGCGCAGAAACAATTTATTGAAAACACCGAACATCGGTCGGTGCATGTTGAGGCTCGAAGAGCGCAGATCGATCACCGGACTCACGGCGGCAACTCCGATACAGCCAAGCTGTCGTAAGATCTCGGACGATTCCTTCCCCCCCGCTATCTTCATCACCATATTTCCCGAGAGCGACTGGCCAATCAAAATCCATTTCTGCTGCGTGTCTGACTTCTTCAGAAAGGCGATTGCCTCGTGCAAATCGGCACCGCGAAAACCATGATAAAACCCGCTCGCCTTACCCTTTCCGGATCCAACGTTGCGATGATTCAGCCGATAAACTTTAAAACCTCGTTCGGCGAGAAATCGAGCTTGTCTGACAACAGCCGGGTCATGACAAGAACTCCCCAATCCGTGCACCAATAGAACGTTTGCCTTGGCGGTGGCACAATCTGGCAAATCAACTTCACCGCTCAAAACACTGCCATCACTCAACGTCACGTCAAAACGTGGAGAGCTCTTTTTTGTAACATGTTTTCCCGAAAAACTTGCACCGAGAATTGTCGAAAGGGAGCCATGAGGAATCGGAAAACTGGCAAGATTCGCTTTCATTGCAGATTCTCCACGCGGGGGATGAACGCCGCGACAGGCGTGTTCAAGTTCTAGGGGGAAAATGCGACCAGTTCAACAAATAATTTCGGCTTATTCTCCGACAATTCGGAAGCCGCAAACTGACGACCGCAGATGCCCCATCATCCCGAAATGACGCCCTTCTACCTTTGTTCGCTCAATCATCTGGTTTCTTCCTGAATATTATTCCACCGAAACTCAACGAAAATATGAGCTTTGCTTGCAAAAAATGCCTCGAGTTATTCCAATTTTTTGCCGATAACACCCAAATAAATCGGAGGATTCATGACACGGGCGTTACTGGTGTTTTTACCGTTGGCAGTTCTGTTCGGATGCAACAATGGAAGAGACTCAAGCGAAAGTCAGCTCAACGCGGCCGGTAGTTCTCAGGGGCCGTTGGTGACGCTTGCTGAAGTTCAGGACGCAGTCACCAAAATCGTAAAACAAAATCCAAACGAGGTTGCACTCCACAGACCTCTTTTCATTTACCGGTGACTGCGTCGCAGTCTCCGACACTTGGACTCACAAATTCAAAGCAAGCACCAAGTTGCCAGTATACAACGGGTCCATCAGCGGAACGATGTTTGTCGAGATCGGAGGGAAGAAGCAATTACGAGATGCCAACCACACGTTTCTGCTGTTCAATCCAGGCACTCAAAGCGAAATTGTATTCGACGCCACATACGGACAATTCATCTTGGATGCACAAAAAATTTCTGGGCTGCCGCGCATGCTGATCAAGCCAATCTCAGAGGCGGCCAGCATCTATTCGAAACACTCAAAGAATTTAAGAATATTTACAACGCGCCCAGATGACGCCGCAGGCAAATACAACCCCGCTGAATTCACCCAATTCCTGTATGGATTCGGTCGCTATTCGAAAAACCGAATCGTGGTTGGGCCTTTGTAAGCGGCAGGCCTAAAAGCAGATTCACCCCGCACATGACACAGCTGTTAAAAACAATCCTGTGTCATGCGACAAGGCTCACCATGAACTTTAAAGTGAATAGTCCTGCCACATATCGGTCTGCAGAAATTGCGACATCTTGGCGAGCTGTGAATACGACAGCGTGTGTTCGGCCCCCTCACTCGAAACAAAAACACCCGCGCGCAGGAAGGCATCATACGTACGGCCGCCAAACACATGGCTCAGCTGACTTTGTGTGCGCATTTGCCCTCTCAGAAAAGCAGACCTGTGCAATTTGCCTGAAAGACTTATCACTTCGTCGCGCTTGAAAAGCCCTGCATCGCTGTTGAGTTGAATGGCCGCGCCGAGTTGAACACTGTAGAGTTCGATCTCCGGCCGAACCAAGTCAGACAACCATTGCAGCTGACTGATAGCATTCGCATTGTCAGCGAGTGTCACAGTCTGAGCATCACGGTTCCAAGTCAGAATACCGAGCTCCTCCAAAGCTTGCAGAACGGAAGTCACAACGGCAGCAGTCGAGGTCGTTTCGGGCCAAAATAATTCATCTTCCCATAAGCTGCGCAACACAGCAGTCTGAGTTTCAATGGCTGCCAGCGACTCTGACGATGCGCCTTCACGCAGACGACCGTCACGCAGACACCCGCGCACAAGAATTGTCGCAACAATTCCAGGGACTGCCAGCAGATGAAAAATTGTTCCTCGATACCACCACAGGT
>JBEDKY010000191.1:0-5483 GCA_041171905.1 Pseudomonadota bacterium | reverse complement strand
ACTTGTGGTTGTCCCGGTCTGCGGCGCGGCGGCGGTTTCACTCTGGGTATCTGGCTTTGCATCAGGCGTTGCAGATGTGACTTGTGCACGCAAAGCGGTCTGACGTCGCTGAGGCGCCATTTTGTCGATGACTTTGCGGAAAATCATTCCCACAACGAGCGCAAGCAGCACTCCCGTAAGAAATGCGACTAGATTCGGAGGAAGAAGCGGGCGATTGCCGTTCTGACCAAAGATTTTAGCCATTGGTTCCACCTTTGATTCTTTGGGTGATTCGTGGGCTGAGTATAGGCCAGAAGGCAATCTTCTCCTAGCGGGATGTTTTGTTTTCGACGTTGTGGGATGAGGTACCTCAGGTGACACTGGACAGGTGGACTGTGAGGTATCGGGGATTGGAGCCTGCCGACATAAAACACATTCTTGTGACAAGTCAGACGACAATCGGTCCGTATACTACGACCGAAATTATTGACTTGTTTAAAGAAAAGCATGAACTTTTTAATACTGTCATGTGGATCGCTCCCGAATGCGGCTCACCTGTTTTGATTGTGGAATGGTTCACCGACTACACGCCCTCAGGAACTCTCGAGGAGATTCTCGCCTCGGACGTTCCGAAAGACCAGCACGCGAACTTTCGTGAAACACCGACAGGAAAAAAAGCTGAGCTTCCGCCCGATCACGGCGGATTGACTCCGGCACAGGCGCAGCGCGGCCGTTTTGCATCCCTGCGCGATGTGTTTGCACTTGTGGTGCTTGCGATACTGGGGCTTGGATTGCTGTGGATGGGCATCAAGACCATGCGTCCGGCGAAAATCCTAAATCCTCTAGAAAAGAAACTCGCCGCCAAATTGCTTGGTTCAACGCCCGATGCACTTCGCAATTATCAAAATCTGCTTGAGGGCAAGATCACTCGCGACGGGCAAAAATACGCCCGTGCACTGGTGTCCATCCAAAAGGACAGAGCTCTCTATCCGGAAGGGTATCTGCCATCCGGAGAGTTGACCGCCGCTCTGGCTCTTGTGAACCTGACGCATGAAGAATTGGACCGTATGGAGGAATGGAAGCAGCTTCTTGTCAGACTGCCGGCCGAAATGCGGCAACGCGGGCTTGCTGTTGTTGCTTATGAACTTTCGCGGGTGTTTGCCATCAGGCGTGATTTGTTGAAGGTGCAGGGTAAGTCGAAATCCGTCAGAGCCAAGGCAGTGCGTGAGGCCGGTGAAGAGATCGATGTCATTCTTGAGCGCCTGATTCGCGTGGTTCCGCAAAGCGAGCCGGAAGAGCGGGTCCTGCATGGATTATTATTGTCACGGCTTCTCTCACTTTCGTTTGTGACGCTGCTTGAAAATCCGCAAATGTTTAACGAAACACAGCGTCTCAAGACCCACTTGGAAAAAATTCCAGCTTTAAATGCTTATCTGTCCTCGGCCGATACCGCGATCACGGGTGAACTTTTGGATGCCCTCAAGATCAAGAGTTCAAACGCGAAAATGAAAATCGACTGGAGCAAACCGATCGCTCGTTTGGTAGAGTTGCATTCCAGCAACCGCTTCCTTTGTAATCTCAATGAATCAGGCGCGGCTGGCGATACTTTGCTTTTTTTGATTGAAAGCGCGGCTGGTGCCAAACAAACTTTGCCTTCGCCGACAAATCTCTTTGACGGCTGCTTTGTCGGATTGAGATTGTATCCCCGTGTTTCCGGATTTTCGTTGAATGCTGGAGTTTCGGATCCACTTTTGTATGTGACGGCAGGAGCTGTGGATGACGGCCTGCTCATGAAATTCCGCACGCGCTTTCCGACCTACAGTCAGGCGCTGAGTACACTGGGGGGGCAGCGCACTGCCAACGGCGAATGGCTTCTCGCACTTTATCAAAACCGAATTTTAAAGGGCCGCATGACCGGTGCGAAGACGAAAGACACCGTTGCATTGTGTGGCAAGGCGGCAGCACGTAGTCCACTGTGCGGTCAGGTGTTGTGGAATGAGCTTTCGCACCGCTGGCGCGACCTCATCACACTTGTCCCGGACATGCGCGAGGATGTCCGTCCCGATGAGGCGGTGCTGTTGTCGCAAAACTACATTTTCAATGCAGCAACTGAAGTGCTGTCTTCGCGCAGCGTTCAGAAGGTCAAAGAGTTCAACGAAGCGTTCACGGCAGTGAAGGATTTTGTCGACAAAGAGGATCCGCAGATTCAGTTTTTGCTCGACTATATCCAAAGCATCGATTTGGATTCGTGAGCCGGAGAATTTAAACGTGTCAATGTGTGTTTTGGTCAGATCTGAAGAATTCGAGGCTCGGCCGCTGGCTGAGCAAGACCTCATTGAGCGCGCCATCCGAGATGTTCCGGGTTTGCGTATGATCGAAAATGAGGAATGGCTCAGCGTGCTTGATTCTTTGCCTCATGTGGGTGCGCCGGTGGTGATGATCCTGCCGATGTCGCTCAAGAATGCCCAAAGAGATGTTCAGAAGTTGCTCTCGGAGCTGGAACGCAGAATGCCGTTGAGCCAATTTCTCGGAATTCTTCTGCTCATTCAGAACTCTGGAAATTCAACGATCGCCCGCGAAGAGACTCTCACGACTGTCGCGTGGCTTGAGCGTCTGGATCAATTTTTCGACAACGCTCTGCCTGTCAATTTCATCTTTACGTCAAGCGAAAATCCGCGTCTGGTGCAAATGAATGTTTCCTCGGCTGTGAGCAGCCTTTGGAAAACGCTTGAGTCGTTCAGGGAATTGCGAACTCTTTCAAAAGAGATTGACCGTCTGCGCGAGCAGGTTGAAATTCTCGAGCAGCGCTTTGGCTGATCAGCTGGCCGGCTGAACCACGCGCACGCGCTTCAAAGAATCAAATATGAAGATTGCGAGTCCTGACCAGATCAACAGGAACGCAAAGAACTTGTTTTCATCAAAACTCTCTTTGAAGATGAAAACTGCTATCAGGAATTGAAAAGTCGGCGAAATATATTGATAGAAGCCAAGAACGCTCAGTGGCATGCGCTGTGCCGCTTCAGCAAACCACACCAATGGAAGTGCCGTGAGTGCGCCTCCTAAAGACAACAGCAACAGGGTCGTCAGGTTGCCGCCGGCCGGGAGGTTGATGACGTCGACCGGTGCGAACTGAGGAGAAAAAAGTAGCGCTGCAGCGAGCGGAATCAGCAAGACGCTTTCGACAGCCGTTCCGCCGGTTCCGCTCAGGCCTGTTTTTTTGCGCAGCACTCCGTAGAGGCTGAATGTACCCGCAAGTGAAAGTGCGATCCACGGAACCTTGCCCGCTGCGACGGTCATCACGGCTACACCGCTGGCGGCAAATGCGAATGCAGTCCACTGGGCGCGTGTCAGTGTTTCTTTGAAAAAGAGTGCGCCAATCAACACATTGAAAATTGGATTGATGAAATATCCGAGGCTCGACTCAAGCGCGTGTCCTGAATTGACGGCATAAATATAGAGGCCCCAATTGATGCCGATGGCGATTGCACTCGGCAGACTTTTTTTGAGGGTGTCTGGCTGTCTGGCAAAAGACAACCATTGTGACAGGCTTCTTCTCAGGAAGAACAGCACGGTGAAAAAAAAGATCGACCAGACGATGCGGTGTGCAAGAATCTGCAGTGGAGGGATGTGTCGAAGCTCTCGCCAATACAGAGGAACAAATCCCCATGTTGCATAAGCTGCAATCGCATACATCGGACCGGAATTGCCGGCTGCGCGCAGCTGTCCGCTGTTCATCAGATCGTCCTTGTCTCGCGTGAGGATTTGAACAAATCCGGAGACTCCTGCAGCAGCTCGCGAATAAACCAAGCCTCGGAATTGCAGGTTGCGGATTGCGCTCCCCGGCCAAGAGAGCGTGCGATTTTGTTTCCGAGTTTTTCGCATTCCGCGCGGTAAGTGGTGTATTTGCCGCCGTAAATGGAGTAAAAGCTCGGCAGCGTTTCATCGATGATTGTCTCGCGCGAGAGTGCAGAAATATTCAGTCCCTCGTTGCTCTGCAAATACGCGGGCGAAGAAAATGGATTTTCAAGCCATTCACTTTTTTCAAGCGGCCCTTGAAATGCAGCACGCTTGTCTAGAATCGGCATTGTGCGGACTCCCGCAAACGTCTCGCTGATGAATTCGCTTTCAGTTTTGATATCCAGATTCAGACGCGCAGCATCAAGCAGATACGAGACTTCTTCGGCCGTGGGAACAAGTTTGCGCGGATCGCGCGCCGGCAGAACTGATTCGGTCGTACCCAGCAGCCATGAGCCGTTCCAGGGAATGAAGAAGACCACCCGGCCGTCTTTGTTTTGCAGAAGGCATGCGGCGGATTGTGAGGGATTGGCATTCACGGCGTCAGTATTGAAAATGATATGGCTTCCCTGATTGAGCAGGCAACGGATGCGCGGCGTGATTCCCCAGCGGATGAGATTGGCATTGTTCCAAGCACCCGCGGCATGGACGATGCTGCGGGTTGTCACTTCCCTTGTCCCGTCTGCGTTGCGGATTTTGACGCGAAAGCCCTGCTGGCCTGCAAGTTTTTCGACTGAAGTGACGTTCGCATTTTCCTCAAAGGTGCCACCCATTTTTACTGCGGCTGCAGCTGCGATCCGCACAATGACGTCATCGAGCATCTGTGCGTCGTAATACAGAAAAGCGCCATTCGTCTGTTCAAGCATGCGTGTTTTTTTTAGGTATGGCGCGGCTTCGAACATTTCTTCTGAAGTCAGGCTGCGCGATGTGGGTAGGCCCCCGCTTCCGGCCATGGAGTCGTAGATGAATAGTCCTGCTCTCAGCATCCATGCGGGCCTGTCCGATTTGAAAGCTGGAAGCACAAAGGGCAGGGGTTGCACCAACCCTTTGAGCACCCTTAACAGGAGTGCTCGTTCCGAGAGTGCTTCGCTGACAAGCGGCCACTGTTTGAGATGTTCAAGGTAACGCAGACCGCCGTGAACCAATTTGGTTGACCGGCTTGAGGTTCCGCTTGAAAGAGTCTTTTCTTCGACCAAATGCACGCCACTGATACGGCGCGATGCCAAATCATGGAGAACCCCGACACCATGACAGCCGCCGCCGATGATGAGTACCTCGAGATCCGTGTTCATTGTCAGTCCTCTGCCGAAGGTTTAAGCGCACGACAAACATCGCGCCCTGAATGCCATCGCAAAAAAATACCACGAATCGGTGCCCGTTCAGGGTCAAAATCAAGTCAGAGAGGGAGATTGGCGGATGATTTTTGCAGTTCCGCGGCCGTGGTCGCAATAATCTCGGCAGCATGGTGCATTTCTGCCTCGGTATTCGTCAGGCCCAGTGAGATGCGAAAGCTCGCAAGTGCGACATCATCATCGCAACCCATGGCCGTCAGCACGTGGCTCGTCGTGGCTTGAAGGGTACGGCAGGCACTTCCCGCACTGACGCAAACACGTTTCATGTTTTCAATTAGCTTCATCGCATTCACGTTTGGAATGTGAAGCATGACGATTCCTGCCACTTTCTGCCCAGCCTTCGCGCCGGTGCCACTG
>JBEDKY010000190.1:0-5972 GCA_041171905.1 Pseudomonadota bacterium | reverse complement strand
TAAATCGACTGGCACGATTCGAGTGATTTTTTTTGGTAGTCACCGCTGCTGAGGTGAGACGTGGTGTAGTCGTTTGCGAGTGAAAAAATCTTGGCCGTAGCGGTCGGGGTCGGTGTGGCGGAAATTGAATTTCGGACCTCTTCGGCGGCATTTCTGGTCCATTCGCCAGCAAGAAAAATGTGCGAGTTGTTATTCAATTTCCAGCTTGCATAGGGCAGACGGGCAGGAAGTTTTTTGAGAATCGGTAAGGAAAAAAAAGGCTGAGCCAACGAAGCACCGCAGGCCTGCCAATTCACTTCAGGGGCGGGCAGGCCGACAAAACCACCCAAGGTTTCAATCGCAAGTTGATCAGTTTGTGTGCGGACTCCTGAGCTCAGTCCATCGGCAATTTTTCCGGCCCAGGCTTCAGGAGTTTCACCTGCAAGGTTGGCATCCATGTTGCCGATCGCCGTTTGCAGCAGAAATACTTCTTCCGCTCCCGACTTGTTGCTGATGGATGCTTCAAGAGGAGCCACCAGATCGGCAGACAAAACCAAATCTCGCGGTCCGTAGAATGTCGGGTGGACTGCCATCTGCGCCACTGCGAAGGGAATCTTCCCTTCCGCATCTTCAAACGCCGTAAGGCTGACTGCATCTGCCGCTGGCATTCCGGCGAAGCGGCTTTTCAGTAATGCGGGTAAATTGCTTTCGATCTGGCCGATGCTCTTGAGTGGTCTTGTTCTGCTTATGGCGTCTGCGGTGACACGGCGCAACAGGTTGAAATATTGTGCGCTGAGCTCGTTGTTGTGCGTGTCGCATGCAAACGAACTCCAGAGCGGATGGCGGGTCAGTCCGGCAACTCCTGAATGCGTATGGCTTGCAAGCACCAGAGTGTTTGCGAGTGTGGGAGTGAAGCCTGGAATTGTTGATGCCAGAGCCTCATGTGTTTTTTGCGTGATGTCGGCGGTGACAGCCACAAGATCAAGAGAAATGAGTGCGAGTTTTTTTCTTTCACCGCCACTTTCTTGCACATCAAAGACAGCCGATTTGATACGTGGTGGATTGTTGATTTTTTCGTGAGTCCGGCAAAACGCTGTTTCTCCTCCCGATAAAAAAAGCATCGGAAGATGTCGACGGCCGATTCCGCCATATCCACTGAGCGCGATTGGTTTGTCGGGAATGAAAGGAGCCGATGCCGCTCCGACGGCCAGCAGAGTGCCGCTGATCGGCTGACCAGCGTTCAATTCAGTGTTGGATACATCTGATTCGATGAAAAGTTCATCCTTGCGTTCGCTGATGCGGCATGCACAAGCAAGCAGAGAAAATACGATGATACTTTGCTGCCGGAAGCGGAGCACGATGATGGTCTTCCTCTTGCTTTGCACTTCAGAGCGGGTTGGATGAACTCTGCAAATGATAGGTCAGCTCGGCCTTCGGGTAAAAGAACGACAGCGAGATTTTGTCGAGGGCAATCGCCATCCGTCCGGCGCCGAGAGTTCCGCTCCAGCTATTTTTGCGCCAATGAGCCTGAAAAATGAGGCCCTGCAGTTCGGCGTCGCGAGTGTCACGCAGTGCACCCAGCGTCCGCCATTGTGACGGCAGGGTCTGCCAGAGTTTGAGTGAGTAGGAGTGGATGGTCGAGTTCCTGGTCTCTGAATTCAGGCGCAGGGTCAGCGATACGTCGGCATCCGCCAGAAGACTCCATTGTTGCAGTGCCGGAGTGGAGAGCGAGGATGTTGAGGCAATGTTGTCGAGGTTGGCAAACGCCCCATCTGGAAGAAAAACGTAGGAGACCTGACCGGCAACCTGCCAAACTGCGGCCGAGGGTTGATCCGCCGCTGCGGGGTTTGAATGCCACGGTGGGTAGCCTACTGCGAGCCCGCCGGTCGCGAAGGGTTGCCATTTTTTCCAAGCGAAACCGACAGCTCCGGCTTGAACAGCCCATTGAAAACTCCCCTCGCAGCGCCAGTCGGCCGCAATCACACCGGCAATCGAAGGGCTCAGGGGGAGCGAGGTGGTGCAGTTTTTGAGCGGCGACTTCGCACTGCCCCCGTCGTCTGCCGAAACGCGTGCCGCTTGGAAAAAAGAGAGGAGCAGGGGAATTAAAGCGAGTGAGGTCCAAGAAAGCTTGCATGTCTCCCCAAGAGCGGTTATGCGGGTCGGCCTGAGTAATCTCCTTGCCCCTGCGAATGTTAGGCAGGGGCTCACGTGTGTAAGCAGCGATCCAGAAGGAGTTTTTGAAATGCGTGAATACGAAGCAATGATCATTACCAAACCCGACCTTCCAGAAGCAGAGCTCAGCAAAATGCTGACCCGTTGGGAAGGTATTATCGCCAACAATGGCGGTCAAATCATCCGCAAGGATACATGGGGCGTGCGCAAGCTCGCGTATCCCATCAACAAGGTGACACGCGGTGTTTACCACGTTCTTGACGTTGCGACCGCGCAAGAGAACGCGCGCGAGCTCGAGCGCGTTATGAAGCTTGACGAAAACGTCCTGCGCAGCCTCATCATCAAGCTCGCCGACAAGGTGAACGTCGAAGAGCGCCGTGTCGAGCTGCAGAAGCAAGCTGAAGCAGCTGCGACAAGAGCTGCTGAGCAGGCTCGCGAGCGCGCTGAAGGCGACTCGATGTCGGCTCGCCGTGGCGGACGCGACGAAGAGTAATTGCCCTTCGTCCTGCTGGCTAACTCTGAGAGACGTTCAGCATGAATCAAATTCCCGATTGGAAGCAGATCCCATCAGGAAATCCCCAGCAAAGACCCGCGGCGCAGAAGCGTTCCGCGGGTCTTCTCTTCACGGGAATCCTGATTGCAATCAGCCTTCTGGCCTTTGTTCTTCCGCTCGCCGCGTATCATGTGGCGCAGGTGGCCTCTGTTCTGCGTGTCAGAACCTCTATTTTTCTGCTCACTGTTGTTTCGTTTGCACTTTATGCGCTTGGCATTGTTCTTCAGGCAACGGTTTTTGCAATGGCCGGAATGACAGGATTGTTCAGTGCACCTCTGCTGGCGATTGTGTTGGTGCTCAGGTCGCGCAACAAACCCGTGTGGATTGCGACCGGTGTGTTGGCCTTGCCGGTTGTGTTTTTTGTCAGTGGTTTGTTGCAAATTCCAAAGGGAATAAACGTGCGCGAATGGGTGAAGGCAGAACTCAACCGTCTTCCCGAACGGCAAGGGCTCAACAAGGAGCAGATGCTCGAACAGCTGACTTCATCGCAATTTCTTGAAGCTCTGCAAAAATTTGTCGACCTCGCAGACTGGCAGCGACTCGCGCTGCTGCTCTTCGGCGAAAGCGGTGCGTTGTCGGTGTCGATCTTGGGGTCGTTGCTAGGCACTGTGGTGCTTATCGATGTTGCCTTTTCACAGGCCGAGCGCATCCGCGGTGTGATTTCCTACGTTCTTCAAAAGGCGGGTGAGTTTCCCAAGCAGATGGTCGATTTGCTCGAGCAGACGCAAGAAAATCTCAGTGGCCTGGCCGGCGGGCGCACTCTGCAGCGAGAGGCGGGGCCAGTTGGCGTTGGCGGACACGAGAAGGTTCCTGCTGCAGCCAAGGCAGACTCTTCGGGATTTGCTCTTTTGCTGCGTAAAATTGTGCGTGAACCGACCCCGAGCGGAGCAACCGACGTTCTCGGCTTCAGATTCAGTTTCACCGGCGCGAAGGGCTGGAACACGCGCGAGTTTGCGGTCCCTCTTTGGGCGTCGCTGCCCGCCCTGGGTCTGTTGGTTTACGTGGCAGGGTTCTGGAAGGCCGATGCATTGCCTGCAGATTGGTGGCCTGCGGCGCCGCTGGGTGAGTGGTTGGTCTGGGCTGCCCTCCTCGCGCTCGGAACACTCATTGCTCTGGCCGTGCAGGGCGCGCTTGTAATTCACGCACGGGTCCGGCCATTGCCCGCGTTGGCAGTCATCTTTGTAGTTCTGCTGTTGGTCAGCGGCTTGCAGGGGGGGGCACTGACTCTTGTTGCCCTCCTCGCGGTGCTTGGTTTGCTCGACAATACATATGATTTTAGAAAGCGGCTTGCCAAAACCAAAAATGCGGTGTAGGCGGATGGTTCCGTTTTTCGGATAGACGACGATTCACGACCGAGGTCAAACTCATGCAGGTTCTTCTTCAACAAAACGTCCCAAACCTTGGCCACATTGGCGACCTTGTGAAGGTCAAGGCTGGCTATGCTCGCAACTTTTTGTTTCCTCGCAAGCTGGCGATTCTCGCAGATGCGCGCAACAAGTCACAGCTGGAACACCAGTTGCGCTTGGCTGAGCTTGGCAAAGCCAAGGCTCTGTCCACCGCGAAAGAGCTGGCTGCCCAAATCGGCTCCGTTTCTCTGACCGTTCAAAAGGCTGTCGGTGAAGAGGATAAAATCTTCGGAACCGTCACAACTCAAGAACTCGCTGAGGCATTCAAGGCTGAAGGTTATGAGTTCGACCGCCGCGCCATCAGCATCCTCGACGATATCAAGCGCGTCGGTGTGTACCGCGGTTCTGTTAAGCTCCACCCAGAAGTGGCAGCTGAATTCAAGATCTGGGTTGTTGCACAGGGTTAATACTCAAGTTTTTGAGTCTCCTTGGCTTTTTATGTAAATGCCGCCAGCCGCTTGGCTCGGCGGCATTTTCGTGGCTGCTGCATGCTCATCATTCTCCTGTTTTCGCCGAAACGCTCTGTATGAAGCATGTTAATGAAGCGCGAAAACTTTACGATGCAGGCGACGGGCAGGGTGCACTCCAGATTCTGGACAACCTGCTGGACCTTGCGCCACGCAATTCCGAAGCTCTCAGAATGAAGGCTAAAATCCTTGATTCCTGGGGCCGCTTTGAAGAGTCTTATCAGGCTCTCATTGCGCTCTCACAGTTGCCCAATCCATCGGACGAAGTTGTGCAAGAAATCGAGCAGCGTGCCAGCGAAGAGCGCGAGGCGGTCTTGTTCAGCGAGCTGACCTCCGAGGGGCGCTGGTATTATGCATTTCCAGGTAGCCAACTGTGGGTATCGATTGTCGGGTTGATGGGCTGTGCGCTCTTCCTCATTTCGAGCTCGCAGGTGAACTTCTCAAACGCAAACGAAGTCATGGCGATGGCGTTGTCCTTCTTTTTTCTTGTTCTGCTGCCCTCATTGTGGCTGGCAGTGATACAGATGACCGGCATAAAGCGGATTATGGTCGGATTGACGGGGCTGCGCGTCTGCACCCGGTTTCGCGAGCACAAGTACCAGTGGGATGAATTCAAAGCCGCTGTGATTGAATTTGACCCCGATCCGAAGGTCGATTTTCTTCGCCTCAAGATCTATCGCCGCGGCGAGGGGCGCGAACCGTTGCTGAATCTAGATATTTCACGCAACAAATGCGTTGTCCGTGCCCGCCGGCACTTTTTGAAGAACATCGTCACCTACGTGGATACGGTGTGCTACGTGTCTCGTTCGCAGCCCGACCACATGTCAGAAGTCAGCCGCGCACAGGATGCCGCGACCGAAGTGCGCCCTGTTGAGTTGCCTCCCAAGGCCGGCTGAGTTCAATCTGCCGAAGTTTCCATACAATCGCTTGTGAGCCGAGCGCAGGCTTTGGCATGGTCCCCCCTCCAACGACATCGCCGGAGAGACCATGGACGCTACTGAACCCTCCATTTCAGCACTCACACAATTTATTCGTCGCGCAAATCTTGACGATTCAATGAATCTTCTCCGTTCATTGCTGACGCCGTCTGAAATTGATGCTCTTGTGCAGCGTCTGGAGATTCTCGACGGATTGGCTCAGGGCGTGCCGCAGCGGGAAATTTCGGAAAAGCTGCGTGTGGGCATTGCTACGGTCACGCGCGGCAGTCGCGTCTGGAAAAAAGACAATGAACTGCTGAAAAAATACTTCCCGCGCCGGTGAATGATCACTTCAAATCATTCACTTTTCTCGTCAAATTAGAATTTCCTGCCGTTGTGAACGACTCTACCGATTCTTTCTTTTTTGCAGTGATCTCGAATGTTGAAATGAACTTCGAACTATCTGTTTGATCTTTGT
>JBEDKY010000189.1:0-5926 GCA_041171905.1 Pseudomonadota bacterium | reverse complement strand
TGGCCCATTGTGGTGGCCAGTTCTTGGCAACGAAATGTTGCGATCTGTTTTCTATTTTTGAATTTTTCTAGCCCGCTCGATTGCGGGTTCCTGCCCGGCCCAAGCTGTAGTCAAATCTACTTTCGTATCGAGAGGTCAAAATGTGACATATCTCGTCGGCCGACGACATTAGCAGTACGGCCTGAGCAAGCTGTTCGGCTTCTGCGCCATCGATATTACGGATAATTTCCTTGATGAGCGGTACGGCGGACATCCGCACAGAAAAATGCCGGCAGCCGAGGCCGACAAGTAGCTCCGTGGCGACCGGATCGGAAGCGATTTCTCCGCAAAGGCTGATGCCCGATTCTGCTCGCGTCCGCTGTTCAAAAATCAAAGCCAGTGCGCGCACAACAGCAGGATGGAATGAACTAAATTGTCCGGAGTCGACGGAACTATCGCGTTCAACGCAGAGAATGTGTTGTGTCAGGTCGTTCGACCCGATGCTTACAAAATCGCATTCACTTCTGATGTGATCCAGTTGCATCATTGCGGCCGGAGTTTCAATCATGGCTCCTATCAGCGGAAAATGCAGCGCAGTGCGCTCCTCTGCATCGAGCTCGTTCCATATCGATTTGGCAGTTAATTTTACCTGCCTGATTTCACCTACACTCGTGACAAATGGTATGAGAACTCTGAGATTGCCTTGTGTGTTGGCTTTGATGATTGCGGCCAATTGCGTCTGCAGAATATTTTTTTCGGCGAGCAGAAAGCGAATGCCGCGCATTCCATAGGGTCCAGCCGTGTAGTTGTGTCCCGCAGGGAATGGCTTGTCGCCACCGGCATCAAGAAGCCGGATGGTGACCCAGCGAGGAGCGAGCGCGTGAGACGTCGCCTTGAAAAACAATGTGTTTTCCTGCTCAGTCGGCATTTTTTCCGAGCTCAGATGCAAGAACTCAGTCCTCAACAGCCCGACACCTTCCGCGCCGCTGGCAAGCAGAGCTCGCGTATCGACTGCGCCATCGGCGTTTGCATTTACAAAAACTCGGTGTCCGTCTTTCGTCCGCGCGATGGAAGTTGCTTTCGAACGGAGTTTTTGGTGAATCAGCAAGTCAACTGCACGCCGCGCCTCCGCCTTGCGGATTTCACTCCGGCTCGGATTGACAATAATTTGCTTTTCGCTCGTATCGAGAATTGCCGTTTGTCCGTTGCGGGTGCAGTCGAGAATTCCCTGCACCGAGAACAACGCGGGTATGTTGAAGCTGCGCGCAAGTATTGCCGCGTGGCTTAAAGGAGAACCGTACTCGGAAATGATGGCTGCGACACCGGCCTGATGAAACCTGATCACGTCCTGAGGTGAAGGATGGCCGACAATAATAATCCGGCCCTTCAGGTGTGAATCCTCCTCCGGTTGGTTTTGCTCGAACGAATTGATGAGAAAATTTTCACACGCGTTCAAATCGAGGCTTTTGTCTTTCAGGTATCCTTCGGCGCGTGCATTGATCATTGACTTTACTTCGGCAAAGCTTTTTTGGACTGCAGCTCTGGCATCGAATTGCTGTTCAAAAATGAGTTCCCTGATGCGTTCTAAAAGAACCGAATCGGTGATGAGAAATTCGTAACCCTCCAGAACAGCCGGCAGCTCGGTTGAGTTACCGGATGTCGTTGCCTCTTCGAGCAGGAGTGAAATTTGTTCGAGCGCCTGAGTCTGGGCTGTAATAAAACGCGACCACTCTTCGTCTGGCAAAAGTGCGGCTCCCAAATGACAGGAAGCGTGCGCAACTGACTGATGTCGCGAAATTCTACCGACCACCAATCCGCTGGAAATCTCCAGTCCGCGCAGAATTTTCCGCGAAATCGCCTTCATTCGCCTCCTCATGCTCAGCAAAGCCTGTTTCAAACAACAGCTTCACCGCCTTTAGAAGTTCATCGGCACGCGGACCTCGGCATATGAGCTCAATTTCGCTGTCACGGCCTGCACCAAGACTGAGAATTGAGATGAGAGAGTGACCTAAGGCTCTGGAATTAGTGGATAAGCATCTTAACTCAAGCTCGCTGGGACGGTGCGCTTGGGCACACTTTACGATGCTCACTCCCGGGCGTGCATGCAGGCCCAATGGGTTAATAACTCTGACTCTTGCTTTGTATTCGATCACGAGTCACTCCCTGTCGAAATGTCTATGCTCGATACGAAGAGTCGGCAGGATTGGTCTTAACCTTTTGCCGAGGGCCTCAACGATGGCAACACTTCTGTGTTTTCCGCCCGTGCATCCAATCCCGACGCTCAAATAACGCTTACCTTCCGCCTTATACAGGGGAATTAAAAAACTCAGTAAATCACAGGTCTTATTAAGAAAAATTGCAACCTGCTGATCTTGCAAAACAAATTCAGAAACTTCGTCGCTCAAGCCGGTGAGTGGACGCAGTTCTGGAATGTAATGTGGATTCGGGAAGCAGCGGACATCGAAGATCGAATCGAGGTCGCCCGGTGCGCCATGCTTGAAACCGAACGAGACAAGGGACAATGAGAGCTCCAAGTGTTCTGCAGTTGGCGAATAGTCGTGCAGTATCATTTGCCGGAGCATTTGTGAGCTGATTTTGCTTGTGTCGATGACCCGCGTGGCGAGGGCTCTGAGTGGTTCCAATATCTTTGCGTCGAGCGAAATGGCATCGGCGAGTGAGCCGACTTTTTTGCTCGACGTTTTGAGCGTCGATTGCGACAGAGGGTGAATCCGGCGAGTTTCGCGAAATCGGTTGAGCAAAACGTCATCGCTGGCTTCCAAAAAAAGCATCTCGACTTGTGCAATTTGGTTGAGATTCTCCCAACATCTAAGAAGAGCTTCCGGCATTGTGCTGTCGCGGGCGTCTACAGCCAGAGCGATGAGTGGAGCTGTCAGCTGCCGTTTGGCGCAGGCGTCGATGAAACCCTCTAGAAGAGGGGCCGGCAGATTGTCGACGCAATGAAAACCGATATCCTCAAGAGCCCGCAGAGCGACGCTTTTTCCTGAGCCGGCCATACCGCTGACGACAATAATTCTTGAAAACATATGGTCCGATTGCGTTTTCATCAGTCCTGCTCCTAGGGGGCAAGTGACAACGGTTGAGCGAGTTTCAGCTCTTCTTCCTTTTTGACGAGCTCGAGAATTTGATTCGGTGAACTTGCATTCAGAAGTTTGTCGCGCAGGCTGCCTGAGCGCATGAGCCGACAGACGGAGGAAATGATTTGCAAGTAACTGGCCTCCTCAGGCCGCGGCTGGCTCGGACTAATGACTGCGAAAAAAAGCCGTGAGTCTTCGTTGTCGAGAGCATTAAACGGAATACCGTCGCGACTGCGCCCAAAGATGACCATCATGCGCGTGGCGGAGTCGATAGTTGCGTGTGGGATGGCGACACCATGGTCAGCACCCGTGCTGGCTTTTTGCTCCCGTTCGATCAGTTTGTTGTAAAGTTCGGAGAACTTAACGTTTGGCTCGGCATGGCAGACAAGTGTTGTGATTTCGAGCAGCAGTGTTTGTTTGTCATGCGCCTTGAGGTCAGCTGCAACCCATTCCAGCTTCATATAGTCTGTGATGCGGCAAGCCATCGCGTTACCTCCCGCCAAAGCTGATGGGTTCGGTCAATTCGTTATCCGCAATAGGGTAATCGAATCTGCCTGTCAATCCAATCCCGACTGGCTTCCACCTCTCCGCTCAGAATCTTCTGACCCGTTTGGATGATGGCAATATACCCAGCGACTCGCGATATTTTGCAACCGTTCGGCGCGCGATTTTTACGCTCTTGTGCGTCTGAATCCACTCGGCGATTTCCTGATCGGAGAATGGCTTTTTCTCGCTCTCGCCCTTTATACACTCGGACACCCACGCTTTGACAACTTCGTTTGCGAGCTCCCCGCCGTCGTCTGTGGACATGCCTGAGTTGAAGAAGTGTTTTAGTTCAAACAGCCCTTGCGGGGTGTCGACGTATTTATTGTTGGTTGTGCGTGAAATCGTACTTTCATGGAGTCCCAACTGTTCGGCCACACTCCTGAGAGTCAGCGGTTTGAGATGCTCGGGACCCTGCTCAAAAAACTCCATCTGCTTATCTAGGATGACCTCTGTGACACGCAGAATTGTCTTGTTGCGGTCGGCGAGGGCCTTCACAAAGGCTCGTGCGTTCTTGAGATTGTCGTTCACAAATTCTCGGAGGTTTTTGTCACTCTCCGGATCAGCGGCGGTGTCTGGCGTTTTTTTCTTGCCACCAATCATGGCGTCGATCAGAGTTTCATATTTTGCCGAGATTCGCAGCCTTGGGAGACCATCTTCATTGAGACTGACAACCCACTTGTCATCACGTCTGAAAATAAAGACGTCGGGCGAAATGACCTGTTGTTGCGTTCCGCCGTATTGCCGGGCCGGACGCGGATCGAGATGTTCCCTGATGAAGACGAGCGCTTCCTTGACAGCATTTGCAGTTTTACCGGTGGCTCGTGCAATTTTCGCAAAATCTTGCTTCTCGAAATCCTTCCAGCAGTCTTTAATAATCCGTTCGGCAAGTTGCGGTGCATCTTCCAGTTGCTTGAGTTGCAGCAGCAAACATTCCTGCAATGAGCGCGCACCAACTCCGAAGGGTTCACACTTTTGAATGGCACGCAGGGCATATTCAAGATCATCGAGAGGGAGATTTTGTTCCTCGGATAGCTCATTCAGGTTGGCCGTGAAGTAACCTTTGTCATCGAGATACTGCAGCAGAATCGTAGTGCAATTGAGCTCATAATCGGTGAGGTGCATGAGTCTGAGCTGATCTTCAATCACATCGTGCAAATTCGATTCATTGAGATTGATCCGCTCATAACTCGGTGAGTCAAAGTCGGACTCGTTGCTGTCCCTCTGCAGGCTCTCCTCACCGGGAAGCTCGCGGAATCTTGAGAGCAGTTCATCGATGTCTGGCAACTCTTCCTTGGCGGGCTCAGACTGCTCTTTCGCATCGATTTTTTCTTGAGTCGAGAATTCATTCGATTCACCGACTTCAGAATTGTTTTCACCTTCTTCAAGACAGGGGTTCTGCCGCAACTCTTCTGCGACCATTTCCTCTAATTCCTGTCGGCCCAATGTGAGTACTTTTATGGCTTGTTGGATTTGCGGCGATAAAACCAGCTGCTGTGCTTGTTTCAATCCTTGTTTGAGTTCCAATGCCATGACATCTCACCTCAGATTCAAAATTAACGGAAAAGCGAAGGGCAGGATGAATCAGCTCATCCTGCCCAGTTACGTTATCCGCGCAGTAGGGTCAACACTGTTTCTGGCAACTGATTCGCCTGAGCCAGTACTGATGTGCTGGCAGCGGTGAGAATCTTTGACTGTGCCAGTCGGGCAGTCTCTGACGCGTAGTCGACATCGCGAATGCGCGAGGCGGCGGCGCTCAGGTTCTCACTGCTGACGTCAATTGCAGTGATGGTCGAATTCATTCGGCTTTGCATTGCACCCAGCGAGGCACGGAAGTCCGTCACCCGTTCCATCGCAGAGTCGATGGCAGAAAAGATTTCGCTTGTGTCGCCTCCGCCGAGCGCTTGTCCACTTTCACCTTCGATGCTGCTGGGCAGATCCTGGAGTGCGGAGTTCAGCTCAGAAAGATTGTCGAAGGAGATTTTGATGACGCCCGAAGTGTCGTCGCCATCTTTGGGGGCGCTCGCTCCGACTTGAATTGCCAAATCGGTCGACTGCTCGCCAGAAAGAATCCTCATTCCGTTGAATTCGGTGCCATCCTTGATGCGAATCAGCTCCTCACCCAACTGCTCGAATTCGCGGTTGAGATACTGTCTCTCTTTTGCACCGATGGTATCCGATGCGGCCTGGGTTGTCAGTTCACGCATGCGGGTCAACACGTTGTTGAGGTCACCTAATCCACCTTCGGCAACCTGCAGGAATGACACGCCGTCACTCGCATTTCGTTTAGCCTGCGCCAAGCCGCGGAT
>JBEDKY010000188.1:0-16163 GCA_041171905.1 Pseudomonadota bacterium | reverse complement strand
ATCTTAAGCTCAAGGCACACTACAGTTCGTCATATGCGCTTTCCACTTCGTGGTGGATGCTGGTGGCGCTTGGTGTCTTCGCCGGCTTCCTCTGGTTCCGCAGCGGTCATTCCGCGAGTCAGGTTTTTGCGGCCATCTGGTTGTCTTCCATCTTGGGACAGCAGCTCAATCCGTTGCCGTGGTTTGTGCGCATCTATTCAGAGGCGGTCGTCGGCAGCGAGCGCATGCAAAAACTCTTTTTGCAGAGGTTGCAGGCGGAACAATTCGCGCAGCGCGGATTCGTCGTACCGCCGGATGAGGACGTTGCAGAACAGGACGTCATTTCAGCCGAACTTTTTTCCTTTGAACTTGAAAACGTTTGGGTTGAGTGGCCCGAGCAAAGCACTCCCGCGCTGCGCAATGTCAGTTGCCGCATCCCTTCAGGTTGTCTCACGGCCATTGTTGGCCCTGTGGGAGCAGGAAAATCTGTTTTACTGCAAACTCTGATGGGCGAAATCACGCCATCACGCGGATGTGTTTTTGTGTCGGCGCGGGTTCACCTGAAGGATGGATCGCAGCGGAGTGTCCGCTGGCCGGTGCATTGTCTGCAGGCGTTGAATTTGTTGCGGCGCTTTCAGACGTTTGTTCCGCAGGAAGCTTTTGTCGCTGCAGCAACAGTGCGCGAAAATGTTCCGCTTCGTTATTTGGGCGAAGATGAATGGGACGATCAGTTTGATGCGCGTGTGGTCAATGCACTTGAACGTGCTCAACTGGCAGCCGATGTGAGCATCCTGCCGGCAGGATTGTCGACAGAGCTGGGAGAGCGCGGAGTGAACCTTTCGGGCGGGCAAAAACAGCGTCTGAGTCTGGCTCGTGCTGAATATGCTCAACGCCAACTGATTCTATTGGACGACCCGTTGAGTGCGGTGGACACTCAAACCGAGGACCTGCTTTTTGCCGAACTCCTCGCAAAAGAGTGGGGGGCTCCGGCAACTCTGATTTGGGCGACTCACCGTATGGTGCATCTGAAAAATGCAGAGCACATCATCGTTTTGGAAAATGGTGAAATCGTTGAACAGGGTTGCTGGCTGGAACTAAACCGGGATGGCACCCGTTTGAACAAACTGCTTGCACGGGGGACGAAATGAGTCAGCCTGCTGGCAGCGGATTTGTCGCGAGGGAAACACGCGGTACCGGTGAACTGGGTGTCGGATTTTACTCGCGTTATTTGTCCTCGGTGCAGGGCATCGGCTGGGTCGCGCCGGTGCTTTTGTTTCTCATTATCAGTGAAAACTTCTTTGCCAACGGTTTCCGCTGGCTTGTTTCTTTATGGGTTGAGGGGTGCGCGGCGTCCGCGTGTGCCGCTGAGGGCGGTTTTGAAGCTTCAATCCGGCGCTTTTTCAGCGAGAGCTCACCCCAGCGCGGTCTTTCGTCGCTGATGTTCTTTATTTTGTTTGCGATTTTTTACCGCGCCTTCGTCTGGACTTTTGTGACAGGATTTCTTGCGCGCGGTGGACGGGCCATGCACGACAGGGTTGTCGAGAATCTTGCCCAGGTACCGGTCACCTTTTACGACGAGCAGCCGACCGGAAGAATTGTCCGCAGATTCAGCGGTGATTACGCCAATTTGTTGGTTGAAATTCCAAACTATGTGAACGATATCTTCGGCTGCATTGCGGAAATTCTCTGGATATTCGTTCTGGTTGGACTGCAGGCCCCGCTTGCGTGTTTCTCCTGTTTTCCGTGTGCGCTCGTTTACATCCGGATACAAGCACAGTTCCGTCCTGCCAGCCGCGAGATACAGCGGCTGAGCAAGGTTCTGGAAACGCCATTTTGGTCGGTTTTCACCGAGTGTGTTGCCGGCCTGCAGACCATCCGCTGTTATGGACGCGTCGGAGAGTTTCAAACCCGGCTTCGTGATCTCCAGATGCGCTACGCGCTGTCTTTTCTGACGCAAAACCGCATGACACGCTGGCTCAATGTCCGACTCAAGGTGACTTCAGAGTTGTTTGGCTTGATTGTTACGTTATTCGTTATCTGGGCTTTGGCCGAAGGCAAGATGGGAGCCGGCGTTGCGGGATTTCTGATGAGTCTGTCGATCGGTCTGGATGGCACCATGCAGTGGCTCACGCGCAGTTTTTCCATGATTGAGTCCACCATGGTCTCGCTGGAAAGAATTTTGGAGTACCGAAATCTGCCGACAGAGCGACAGCACAATCCTGTTACGGCGACCGTCGCAGTCCCAACTGCAGAGCTCAAAACAGCGCGTGAGATTGCGTTTGACGCCTACTCGGCGCGTTACCGCCGTGGCCTTCCGCTGGTTCTCTCGAATGTGTCACTGACAATTCCTGCCGGCCAACGGGTTGGTATTATTGGTCGCACCGGTGCAGGGAAATCGACGCTTTTTCAGGCACTTTATCAAATGTTGGATGTCGATTCGGGGACTATACGGGTTGGCGGAAACTCGCTCGGCGATATGCCGCTGGCCGAGGCTCGCCGCTTGTTTGCCATTGTTCCTCAGGAGCCGCATCTGTTTGCCGGCACTCTTCGGCATAATCTCGACCGGCTGGGCGTGCATTCCGACAGTCGCCTGTGGGATGCGTTGCGTGCGGTTCGACTGGCTGATTTCATAAGTGCAGCTTGGCCTTCCGGGCTGGACAGTCCGGTGCTGGAGCGCGGGGCGAACATCTCTGTTGGTCAGCGCCAGCTCATATGCTTTGCACGCGCTCTTTTGCTCGATGCGCCGGTGATTCTTATGGACGAGCCGACCGCCAGCGTCGATCCTGAAACCGATGCTGCGATACAGATTGCAGTCCGTGAACTCTTCCGCGGCAAAACTGTTCTCGTAATTGCCCATCGGCTGGAAACAGTACAAGATTGTCAGCAAGTCTTGGTGATGGAGCAGGGCAGGCTCGCCGCGCGCGGCAGTCCTGAGCTGGTCCTGCCGCAGTGGATGGCATCCGCGGACGCGGCCTCGCTGCTGGTGTGATGAAATATTGAGGGAGAAGAAAATGTTGCGACAAACGACGGGAAGTCAGGCCCCGCAGAAAATTAAAATTCTCATCACCGGAAAACTGCATGATGTAGCACTTGAACTTCTGACCCAGCCACCGCCCGAACTCGCACCCACGCTGCCGATTGAAATCGCCTATCATCCGGATTGTTCGCGAGAGCTGCTCCTGAGCGAGGTGGCGGATTCGCACGTGCTCGTTTCGCGTTCTGAAACTGACGTCGACAAAGAGGTCCTACTTGCGGGCAAGCAGTTGAGTGTCGTGGCGCGCGCGGCGGTTGGATACGGAAATATCGACGTCGAAGCAGCGACGGAAGCGGGTGTTTTGGTGCTCAATACGCCGGGCAAGAACACCAACTCTGCTGCCGAGCTCACCCTTGGATTGCTGTTGTCCGTCATTCGCAACATTCCCCGTGCGCATGCGTCAACTTCAACGGGCGGCTGGAATCGCCATGAGTTCACCGGAACCGAGCTGCTCGAAAAAACAAACGGAATCTTCGGTCAGGGCAACGTCGGTCACCGCGTCGCAAAATTCTGCCGTTCATTTGATATGCGAGTTTTGGCATATGATCCCCACATTGCTGAAGATGTGTTCCGCCGCAACGGCGCTGAACGGCGCACTACTCTTGAAGAAATGCTTGCCGAATGCGACGTGCTCACAGTTCACACGCCCCTCAATAAAGAAACAAAGGGGATGATCGGTGAAATTGAGTTGCGCAAACTGCGCAAGGGAGCGGTTGTCCTGAATGCGGCCCGCGGCGGAATCATCAATGAAAAGGCTCTTTTGAAGCTGCTCAATGAGGGATATATTTCAGGCGCCGGCATCGATACGTTCGACAATGAACCAAAGCCGCTTGCTGAATTGGTCGGACATAAAAATGTTGTCGTCACACCGCACATTGGTGCAAGCACGCACGAGGCGCAGTTCCGTATCGGCCAGACCGTTGCGGTGCAGACGCTCAAAGCACTGCGCGGCGAAATTGTCGACACGCCTGTTAATCTCCCACACGTTTCCGTGCTCGGAACCGAGTCGTCGCGGCGCTTTGCAGTGCTTGCAGAAAAGGTCGGGCGCGTGGCGGCACAGATCTGCGACTTCAACCCACGTCAGTTGAGATTGATGGTCAGCGCCGATCTCAAGGCAGAGGAGCTCCAGCTGCTGCGCCTGTCTGCAGTTAAAGGCTTTGTCTCGCCAAGCAGCGATGAATACGTCAGTTACGTGAATGCAGAGCGGCTCCTGTCACGCCGCGGCCTCGAACTGCTTGTTGAGTTTGCAGGTGCGGATACGAGTGTCCGCCGCAACGGTATGGAGTTGCGCGTGGAGGGTTCGGCAGCCCATGAAAAAACATCCGTAGGAGCGGTATTGTTTGGCAATGAGCATCCGCGTTTGTGTTCCATCAATGATTTCTTGTTTGAAATTGAACCCGAAGGCGAGATGCTCGTTTTGCAAAATCACGACCGCCCGGGTGTGATTGGCGACATCGGCTCCTATCTTGCGCGCAACCAAATCAACATTGCGCAGTTCGAACTTTCGCGTAACCGCCGCGGCGGAATGGCTATGTCGTTGATTCGTATCGATGGCACGCTGGAGCAGGAACTTCTTGCCGGAATGAGAAAATTGCCCAACGTCATCGGTGTCAAGATGGTGAGCGGTCTGTGATTGCAGCTGGTTCCGTTTTTTTCTAGGCCTCTGTTATGATGTTGGGAGTTTAGTTACACGGAGCCGGTGATCGATGTCAGACGACAGGCCAAATGACGACAAAACCGTAGTTGCCTCCTCGACGCAGTCTTTGACTGGCGGGCAGAACCGCAACACATCTCCCGTGCTTCTCCAGTACGACGGCGGCGCCGCCGGCAAGCGCTTTGTGCTTCAGACGTCGGGTGCTGTACTCGGTCGGCGCGCCGACAAGGTGCAGGTCTGGATTGATGACTCGAGCGTTTCCCGTGAGCATTGCCGCATCGACTTTAACGGAACAAAAGCGACTGTCACCGATCTTGGTAGTTTGAATCACACTTTTGTAAACGACATCCGCGTGATGCAAAGCGCCGAGCTTGCCCACGGCGATATGCTGCGCGTGGGCAACGTCAGGTTGCGTTACTTTACACACGGCAGCGCCGACCAATTACTCTTTGACCGCATTTATCGAATGGCCGTTCAGGACAGAATGCTTGATGTCTTTCGTCGCGAATATGCGATGGAGCGCCTTGAGGAAGAATTCAGGCACATCAAGGCCGGCACCGGCGAACTTTCTTTCATTATGATCGATTTGGACAAGTTTAAATCCGTGAATGACACCTATGGTCATGACGCGGGCGATATCGTTTTGAAGGAAGTTTGCGCTGCAATCAAACCTCTCATCGGCACGGCCGATACATTCGCCCGTTATGGCGGAGAGGAGTTTTGCGTGCTGACGTCTTCACCCATGCACGATGCGGTGGCTCTTGCTGAACGCATCCGCCGTGCCGTCGAACAAACAACGATCGATTATGAAGGTCATTCGATTCCTGTCACGGTGAGTCTGGGCGTTGCAAATGCACGCGAAATGGTCGGAGCGGAACCTCTCGCGTCCGCGCAGGATCTCATCCGTCTCGCCGACTCCCGCATGTATCATTCAAAGCAGGGAGGGCGAAACCGTGTCACAGCAGTCTGACAAAGAGCAGCCGCGCTGTTCCAGCGTGTCGTTGCGCAGAGCCAGCGTCCCTTTCTTGTTGGCTGGGCTGATGATGCTGACTTCGTTGCAGTCGGGCTGTGTGACTGGAGGCGGAAGTGCGAGCGTTCCTCCTTCACCTGCGGAAGACCAACAGTACGCGCCCGTCGTGGAGCGCTGGACACGCAAAGTTCATGTTTTTTCAAAATTCCAAAATCGCGTCGAAATATCAGCAGTTCTGCTGGCCGATGAGATGCGGCGTGCGGTTGCAGATCGTCTGGCGCGCCTGCGCGGCAATACCGACGGGCTGTCTGTTTTGACTGATTCCTCCGGCGGCGTCCGGCTCGGAATGTTGGTGAGCATTTTCACGCCCGAAGGCGCGTATTTGGATTTGGACGACAAATCTTTGTGGTCGCTGACACTGCGCATTGGTCCCAATCAGCAGGCTCCTTTGTATGTGCGGCGTGTGAGCGACAAGACACCGCTGAAGCCTTTCTTTTCGCATATCCATCAGTGGTCGCAGGATTATCTTTTAGTTTTTGATTTTCCCGAAACCGCCCTTCAGAAAGAAAACGACGCGCAGAAATTGCCGACCGTCGCCGAATTTACCGCCCAGTCCTCGGTGGCACGCGTCGAAATCCGTTGGCCGTGATTTTTTGACACATTAAATCTCCACCGTGCTCACCGATACACCTGAAGACGCGAAGTGCCAGCCTGTGCAGGCGGGTACCGAGCGTAAAAAAAGGTGACGTGCAAGCATGGCGACTGGCCAACCAAAATACATACTCACGGAGCGCATTGCGCAAGGTGGTATGGCTGAAATCCACCTCGGCAAGAGCGTGGGTTTGGATGGTTTTGCCCGAGTCTGCGCCTTCAAGCGGATTCTTCCGCATTTTGCCCAAGACAATGAGTTCGTCGAGATGTTCCGCAACGAAGCGCAGGTCGCCAAACAGTTGCAGAACAAAAACATCGTGCAGGTGCATGACTTTGTCTCCGACGGGTCGAGCTACATGCTGGTCATGGAGTTTGTTGATGGCCAGGATCTGCGGGCCTTGCTCTCAGGTGCCGAACAAAAGAAGAAACGCATTCCTATTGAGATAGCCTGTTACATCGCCATGGAAACACTGTCGGGCTTGTCCTATGCGCACTCCGCGGTAGACGTCAGCGGCAAGTCGATGGGCATCATCCATCGCGATGTCAGCCCTCAGAATGTTCTTCTCAGCTATGACGGGGATGTGAAGATCACTGACTTCGGCATTGCAAAGGCCGAAAATCAGGCCTCCAATACGCGGGTGGGAGTGCTGAAAGGAAAGTTCCGCTACATGAGCCCGGAGCAGGCCAGCGGCTACAATATCGATGCCCGCTCCGACCTCTTTGCCGTGGGAATTATATTGTTCGAGATGCTCACGATGACACGCCTGTTCAAGGGCGAAGATCTTGCTGTTCTGGAGGCTGTCCGCGCCTGCCAGATACGTCCCCCCAGTCAGGTGAACAGCAGTGGCGTTCCGCCCGAGCTCGATGCGATTGTCATGCGTCTGCTCGCTCGGGATCCGTTGCAACGCTATCAGACGGGCCGTGAGGCAGTGCGCGATCTCAGTCGCTTCCTCTACAAACACAGGCCAGACTTCTTCATCGGCGAGTTGTCGGAATTCATGCACGATGTATTCTCCGAAAAACTGGAAGCCGCACGTGAGCGGTTGCGCTCGACACTGGCTCTGCCCGTGGGTTCGTTTGACACTGCACTGCGCAGTCAGGCTGGCGGAAGACGCGGTGATTCAGGTGATGCTGTGCAGGTGGTCGATCTGTCGGCCAACATGAGTAACGCACGCAATCAGCTGCAGAAGTCCGGCGGTTCGATCCGCAGCGGGTCGGCATTTGCGCTGGGGCAACCCGCACGCAAGAACGAACTCGTTCTCGAGGACAACACATCGTCGCTTGAGATCAGCAAAGTCAACGCAATGCCCACAAACAGGCAAGGCAACAATTCGCTCAAAGTCCAGCGCAGCAGGACGGCTGCAACCATGTCGACAAGCGAAATGCCACCGTCGGCCTATTTCGAACCATCCGCAAGACGGGCGAGACAATCCAACAGTCTGCTGTTGCCGCTTCTCGTGTTGATGATCGCCATGGCGGCGTTGTTCATGGGAATGCTCTACATGCGCAACAAAAACACTTCGGTGGTTGGCACGGTCAACGTCAGTTCAAGCCCGGCCGACATCAAGGTCATTGCCGAGCTCAACGGGCAGCCGCTCAACAAGGGTAAACCTCTATCCATGCCAATGCAGTTGACTGTTCCTGCGGGTGATCACGTTCTCGAGCTCAAGCGCCCGGGTCTGCAGTCCAAACAGCTGGAGTTCAAGATCAGCAGTTCAAACTCAAAGGTCAACGAGAACGTCATTTTTGAAAAAGATGCTGCTGTGCCGACTGCACAACTCAAGATCATAACAGCACCTTCTGGGGCGCAGGTTCTGCACACCGACGGGTGGGATTCCGGCAGTTCTCCTTATATCTTCAAGCTGATTCCGGTCGGAGAGCCGCAGCGCTTCAGGGTGATTCACCCCAACTGCCGGACAGGGACTTTCGAAGAAATTATTCCGCGTTCGGAAGTCAATCGTATGCGGATTCGCAAGCTTGAACTGCGTGATTGCAAAAAATAGTTAAATACGCCTTTGCACCCAGACACGGTGGACACCCTCATTCTGATGCTTTAATGCAGGTAAAGGTTGGGGCTGAACGAGCCCTGATTTTGAGGCTGCAAGGAGAGCACACTGCCGATGTTCCACCCAAGCCAGACCGCCCTCCGCACGGGCGATCCGACATCCGCTCAGGACGTGTCTTCCGATAGCCTGTGGGCGGTCGCTGACGACTTCAGGGCGTGGGTGATCGCCGACCTTCAGTCGTTACCGCAAGCCGAACGCTTGGGTTTTCGCGGTGATTATTTGTTTGTCATCGATGGTTCGCCGCTTTTTTTGGTGATGGTCACTCCCGAATCGGTGTCGAGTGCACGCTGGAGCTCGTCCGAAGGGTCTCTGCGCTCGGATATGGGTCATCCCGTTGAGTTGGACTCCAATGTCGTCCGAACTATTGCAGACGGGCAGGTCAGGGTGAGCGTGCAAACAGACGCGAACACCTTGCGTCGTTTGTTGCAGGGTAATTTGCGAGCGAAAGTGGCCTATCTGAACGGAATGGTCAAAATCAGTGGTGATCTGCCCTGCTTTATGAGGCTCGTTGCGGTGCTCAAGGGGCGCGGTGTTGGCCCCGCACGGTCAGGGCGTCTGAGTCAGCGCGACTGAAGGCGCCTGCGCCCTGCGCATCAGAATCTCTTTCTCGTCGTTGCTCACGCTAATCCTTTTTCTGGGCAATTTAAGCTCAACCGCGGGATCTTTTTCAGGTGCGAAACGCGGTAGGGCGTCGCTCCGCACGCGTTGTCCCTCGAGGTGCGAGAGATCATAAAGCTCTGAGGCTGCCTTGCTTTTGGGGACTGAAGCACTCTCGTTTTCCCAACGTGCCGGCCGCATGGCCGATTGCGTCTGTTTTTGCGGTGCTGGCTCCTGCGGCTGACCCGCAAGTCCGAGCTGTGCGCGTAAATTGAGCGTCATTTCGAATAAATCGACCACCCGAGTGCAAATGGCATCAATGTCCGCATCGGTCAGGCTCATGCCGAAACGGTTGGCCGTGCCGTGGTCGGCAATGATGTCGCGGATGGCCTGTGTTGTTGCAGTTCTGAAGACATTCATGGAAAAGTCTCCTGTTGAGGCTGTGCATAGGTTGTCTGTCTGGATTCTTTCATAACCTGCTTCTCGATTCAGCGTTTCGCAGTGGGTTTTGTCATGGGAAAGTTTCGCACATGAGTGAAAATGAGAAATCGCGCTCGGAAGTTCTGATTGAGGGTGCTGCCGTGACGCCGGATTGGAGCAAAGCGGTTGCTTTTGAGCCCGGACAGCCACCAGTCCTTCCGCTGGTGTGTCAGGATGTGCACTCGGGGCAAGTTCTGATGCTCGGCTACGTTTCACAGGAATCGTTGGCCGAGAGCATCAGCTGCGGGCAGGTCGTTTTTTGGTCGCGCAGCCGCGCAGAATTGTGGAAAAAAGGCGCTACATCGGGGCATTTTCTCAACATCAGACGGCTGCTGTTGGATTGTGATGGCGACACCCTGCTCGCACTGGTCGAAGCGCAGGGGCCGGCTTGTCATCGCAATTCCACAACGTGCTTCGACGCTCAGACGAGTGCGGGTGAATTTGCCGAAACCGACGTTGGTTGGTCCGTTCTTTCACGCCTGTTCACAACCATGCAAGAGCGTGCCGGCGGAGCCGACAAGGAGAGTTATACCTATAAACTTTTGCAGGCTGGAATTGATCGCGTCCTGAGAAAATTGGGTGAGGAGTCGACCGAGACTATCCTTGCCGCCAAAAACACTTCCATAACCGGTGATGCGAATGAGTTTTTAGAGGAATCGGCAGATTTGCTTTACCACTGGCTCGCGACACTGATCGCTTTGGAGAAGAAGCCTGCTGACGTCCTGAACGTCTTGCGCTCACGGGAGGGCGGGCCACGCCGCCCTGTCACGAAGAAGATCTAGCGTCGGCGAGACGTCCATCCAAATCAGATTTCCGTAAAAATCCCCGCCGGCAGCGTCTTCGTACTTAAGTGAGACGTGCAGGTCATTCGCTCTTGTGTCGCTCACACGCGCAGGTCTGCCGCGGTGATTAAGGGCATCTCCGAGTTCAAGGACAGGCTTGGCGAGTAACTCGTTGATCTGTGCCGCGGGGATGCTTTTGGGAATGCGATGGCTGCCGCCGCCTGTCGGCATGGTCGTTTCATCGTCGTCCCATAGGGCTGTGAAGGGGGACAACACGATTTCCTCCTTGGAAACAGCCACGACGATTGCCAGTTTGTAGAAATACTTCCCGCTGTGATGGCCGAGGGCAGTTTGATTTGCGCTTTGCAGGCCACGGTAAACCACCACTTCCCCTGCACTTATTGTCTTGATTTGTAGTGCGACCAATTCCATGTGTCAGATTTCCCGAATCAAGAAGTGCAAAAATGTTCCGATCCTTCGAACTGGAGGTCCGCTTTCGAATGGTGTCTGCAGAAACCAGCTTCTCTCATGACTACCTTAATCCGTATCACGGTGCTGCCTTGCTGCAGAAGCTGCCGATTTTTGCCGAATTCTCGCAGGGCGAATTGGAGAAAGTTTACTCTCTTGGCGAGATTCGCGTCTACCGCGCGGCGACAAATATTATCATCGAAGGTGAGAGTTCAGTTGGAATGTTCCTCGTATTGGAGGGGCAAGTTGGAGTCTACAAGTCAGGAAAAGGTGGCACGGACGAGGGACATCTGTTGACACATCTGAATGCCGGAAGCTGTTTCGGAGAGATGAGCTTTATCGACAGCAAGCCGCGCAGCGCCACTGTGGCATCGCAAACTCGAGTGGTGGCCTATTACCTCGACGGTCAGGCGCTCGCACTGGAGCTGGCCGACAACCCTCAGCTGGCCCAACGATTTTATGCCAATTTTGCGCGCGTTCTCAGCACCCGTTTGCGGGAGCTTGATGAACAGTACGTCTTGAGCCAAAAGCAACTCTGGAGATACGCCCTTTCGCGCAGAGGAGACTGATCTGCATGCCGGAGTTGCCAGAAGTCGAGTCTTTTGCGCTTGCCCTGCGTCGTGAGTATGCCGGCAAGCGGATTAACGCCATTCATTTTCATCGCGCTGACTTGCGATTTCCTTTTGACGTTGGCTTGCTGACGAAGATCTTTGCGCGTGGCAGCACATTTGCGGGCGCGAGGAGGGTGGCCAAACAACTGGTGCTTTCAACCGAGCACGGCATGGTGGCCGTCAGTTTGGGAATGAGTGGTTCGTTTTTGCCCTCGGAATTTCCCAAACGTGCTTTACACGAACACGTGACTTTGCTGTTTGCCGATGGCAGCGCACTCGGATTCATCGATCCGCGCCGCTTCGGCTTTTGGAAACCGGTGAATGATGATTCTGAAATCTCGCGCGCTGCGGATCCTCTGAGCGAGTTGAGTTTGCAGGAAGTCTTTGCAACTTCTGCATTTCGAAAATCACAGCGCAGCATCAAGGATGCCCTGATGGATCAGTCGCAGATTGGCGGTTTGGGCAATATCTATGCGCTTGAAGCTCTTTTTCGGGCGGGAATTTCACCGTTCCGGCGTTGCGCGCGCATCAAGAGTGTTGAATATTTGAAGCTTGCCTCCGTAATTCCGCCACTGCTGGAACGGGCGATCGATGCGGGTGGTTCCACGGTCTCAACCTACCGTAGGTTGCACGGGGAGTCCGGCGGATTCCAAGAGCTGCACCTCGTGTACGACCGCGAGGGTGAGGGATGTGCAACGGAGGGGTGCGCTGGTCTTGTGCGCAGGCGTGCGCACTCGGGGCGGAGCAGCTGGTGGTGTGCGCGTTGTCAAAAGTAGGAGTTTGATTGAAAGCACGCAGCGGTCAAGTCTGGAGTGTCGATCTGGCAAGTCGGTGGGCGGGTGTCGCGTTGCCCAACGTCTGCTTTGAACGATTTGCCGACGCTGGTGGCCGCTGGGGCCGATCCGCCGCGAGTGCTGATCTCCTGCAAAAATCAACCTGGGTGAATCTAGATTCGCCCGTGCTTTTGCAAACCCACCGCGAGGAAAAACCGTGGGGAGCGGAAGTCTGGTACAGCGGTATTGAGGCCCGCGGTGTCTGTGCCGTACGCACCCATGCGGGAACTCTCGTTTCACTGCCGGAGTATCTCACGTTGCTTGCCGGCACTGATCGTAAAATTCAAACTCCTCCACTTCTAAAAATTCTCGATCCTCTTGCAGACCGCCGGCACGGAAATCTTTATATCGAGGTTCATCAGGAGAAGTGGGAAACCTACATTGTAACGCATGTTTCGCCCGAACTTTATCCCGATGGTTTGGGGCAGTTGCTTTATGGATTCAGCGATACCAAACTTGCAGAGTTTGCCGGTAACGAGAGCGATTTCCGTGAATCATTGATCCAGTGTGTCCAAACTTACGAATCCGTGCGCAGATATCTGGACGGCGAAGGTGACGTGAAGTCGTTGCCTCTCTCGTTGGCTCGATCAGAGGTCGATTTGCACGTGGAAGCTGAAAAACTTTGGGTGCAGGTCAAAAGCTACTTTGCCGTTCGGCATGTCGCGGTGGGTGACGTTATCTGCGTTCCACCGTTTGTTGCGCACAGTTTGCAGCCGGGTGTGCGCGTCGTTGAATTCCAAACCCCGACCTACGAAAGACTCATTCTTGCTTTCAATCAAAGAGTCCGCACACAGAGCCACTGGGACACACGACGCGCAGTCGAGCTCGCCCGTTTCAACGTGTCCGACGCACATCAACCCATGGGTGCGGCGAACAGTTGGTTGACGATTGTCGATTTTCCAGAATTCGCGGTGCAAAAATGCATTCTCAACAACAGCGCCGCTGTTTTGGCTCCGAATGGTAAACAGGACGTCCCTTCACTGCTTTTTGTCATTTCGGGTGAAGTGCGGATAAGCAGTGGTCAGGAAGACTTTGATTTGGCAGTCTCTGCCGGTCAGGCTGCATTGTTGCCGCCGGATGCTCATTCCTCTGCGTTCACGATTCATAATTGCAGTCATACGCCTGCATGCGTGCTGTTCGTCTGACGGGGTCTGTCTTGTGAACAGCGGGAGTACGTATGCACCTTCAGCCGATTCTTGCTCTTCTGGTCGTTCAGCTTTTGTTCGGAGCGTTGCCGGTCGCATCGAAATTTGTACTGGCTCATGCTCACCCGTTTTTTGTGGTTGTGTTGCGCAGTTTTTTTGCCGCCATTTTCTTTTTTGTCTTGCATAAGATTTTCTCGCCGGCAGAGAGCCCGAGAGTGTCAGTCGATCAGCGCGACGATTCGTCCGAAGTTGTGGGTGTTTCTCAACGCTTGCCGCTCTCTGTGCATGCGCGCATCCTACTGCTGGCCTTCTTTGGTATTACGTTCAATCAGATGGCTCTGTTTATCGCATTGCCGCAGACAACAGCAGCAGTCGCATCGATCATTTCACCATCGATTGCCCTTTTTACGCTTTTGTTTTCTGTTCTGCTTGGCCGCGAAAGTTTTCGCACGTCATCGCTTCTCTCAATCGTTCTGGGGGGCGTTGGAGTGCTGCTGGTGATAGGTCCCTTCACACAAAACCTGCCCTCATCCGGTGCATCGGGTTCGGCCTGGGCAGATTCGCTGAATGTGTTGAGCGCCGCGAGCTATGCTTTTTATCTTGCGCTTGTAGGTCAGTTACCAACCCGTGTGGGTGGGCTACGCTTCAGTCTTTTGTTTTTCCTCTACGGATGTCTCCTGAATGTACTGGTGATGTTGTTGTTTGTGCAGGCAGTTCGGATGGGCTTGTGGGAGCGTCCGCCTTCGTTGCTCTTGAGCGCTGAACTCGCGCAATTGCCTGCGAGTTTTTGGTATGGGCTCGGTTTCCTGCTGTTGGGGGCCACGGCTCTCACATATTTTCTCAACACGTGGGCCTTGCAGCGGGTCAAGCCGAGTTTGGTGGGCGGGTTTGTTTGTCTTCAGACCCTCTTTGGCCTGTTCCTGTCGCAAAGCATTCTAAGTGAACCCATCACCCTGAGCATGATACTTGGCTCTGTGCTGATCATGTGCGGGGTTGTTGTTCTGACCATCCAACATTTTCGCGACTCACGCCGCGCTCCGACTGCCGAAGGTGTGTCGGCTTAATATCTAATCGTCAATTCGTTGACCCATCCATGCACCCTTCTCGGCACGGCGATAAACTCTCGCAGTCGAATTTTTTCGTCAGAGTAGAAAATCGTAATGCTGCGCGGAGGTGATATCGTGACACAACGAAATGTGCGTCTTATATCGGTCGGACTCTTTACCATCGCGGCACTCTCAGCCGGTTCTTGCGGTAAGAAAAAATCACAGCCCATCGATGAACAGGTCAATTCTCAGTTCAGCGTTTCTGGGCAGCTGGCAATCAGCAGCTCAGCACTGCGTGAGGCTGCCGGTGCGCCGGACAAGATTTACGCCATTCCGGCCAAGACGATCGAGAATATTTACAGCTTTCGCAAAGAGAATTTGCAGACTTTTGACGTTGGTGCGGACGGAAAGTTTACTGCGGCCGTGAACTCCGAGCAGGGCGACATTTTGCTTGTGGCTGTTGATAGCAAGGCTGCCAACCGCCTTGAAGGAATTCGCGGTGTTCTTTCGCTCAAGGATGACAGCGGTTCGCTGATGCGTATTCCGGCGAAGGAAGGTAAGCAGTCGATCGACATGGGAACCATGAATGCCGATTCGGCCGGCAAGGAATTCGTCTCGGGCAAAAAGACCGACGACGTGCAATCGGCTTTCTCGCTTGAGCTGTCAAAGATGAAGGAGCTCGCAAGAACGGACGACTCGGCCCGTCAGCTCATCAACGTTGTGGCGAATTTCAAAGACAATGGCGACTACTTCTTTGCCAAGCCCTACATGGTCTTCAATGGCAACATGGGCAAGACGAAGAATGCATACACAACTGTCGCCGATTCCAAATACAACGGATACGGTCTGTACTTCATCGCCAAGTGGAGTGGTGTGACGGCTGATGATTTCTGTAACGGCGCGAGCGCGGCCCGCAAGCTCAAGTTGACTCCGCCGGCTGGCAACAAGCCAGCACTGTGTAAGAATAACGCCTGCGATACCAAAGAAGAATACAGCGTGCTCACCAACCTCAACACTCCGGGTATGAATTCCGAGGGTGGTGGCCGCAGTTCATGCAGTAGTCCGTCTTTTGCCGCGGATGGTCAGTTCTATGTGTACAAGGAATCTCGTCCGGGTGTGACCGACATGCCGATTGGCTTCAATTGGGGCGGCGGCGGCTACGACGGCAAAATGCCGGCCGGAGTATGGCTGCTCGAGATGGATAATGTTGAAGTGGGACGTTACGATCTCAAAACTGCTGATCCCATTGATGCCAATGGAAACGTCGTAGTTTATGTTCCGAGTGTGAAGACAATTGTTGATGGTGCGAACAAAATCTCGCGCATTGAAGTGGAGTGGAATCTTTGGAATGCGGCCACCTCTTCGTACGAAAAAGTGACCGACCTTTCCTCATTCGCACGTAACGTGAGCGACATTGGCGCCGATATGCAGTTTGACAACCAGTGCAACGGCAAGAGCAACATTTTCGAACCTTTTGCCAGCACAACGGCTGTACCAATGACGGTCGATTTCAGCTCGCTGGGAGCATTGTTCCCGACCAATCCGAATGGCTCATTGGGTACATGCGAGCCACGCTCCATCGCGGTGACCTATGCTCTGAATGGCGTGCAGTACCGTTTTGACTTCCGGCCCTATTATAACTGAGAGTCAATCTTCACAGTCTTCGTCTTTATCTGACTTTTCGGCTGCGTGATGATCGTCATGGTCGTCATCGCAGCCGCTGTCTTTGTCCTCGCCTGCAGCCGTGGCTGCGTCGGCCGCCTGCGCCACCTGTGAAGTGTCACACTCTTTCTTTGTTCCTGTATCGGCGGCTGCCGCATCTGACGATTTCGCAGATAATTTTCCGC
>JBEDKY010000187.1:0-3866 GCA_041171905.1 Pseudomonadota bacterium | reverse complement strand
GTGCTAAACAGCGCCGATGTTGTCTGGGAAGACGACCTTCTGCCCGCGGCAGAAGGCAGCGAGGCGAAAATTTTCATCACAAGCGGCGAGACGCTCTTCCTCTGTGAGGCGCAAAAAAACACAGCTGATGACTGGAAAATCCAACCACGCAAGCGCATACGTTAAAGCCATCGAATAGCGACGAATTGCGGAGAACACCGGTGGAGAAGATTCTGGCGATGAAGAGCAACTCTTTCACGGCTGCTGCGGCCGTCTGCGCGCTTTTGCTGACAAGTGCGTGGTTCTCGGAAGGCTGGCTGCAACCCGATGAGCACTACCGAGTCTTAGAGGCCGCGCATCAACTCGTTTATGGATATGCGACGCTGCCATGGGAATTGACGGACAAGCCCCCCATCGCAACTTACCTTCTGGCGGTGCTGCACACTCCAATCATCTGGATGGGTGACACGCTCGGCCTGAGCGGCTCAACAGAGGCAGCTCTCGCGCGGATGTTCAGCGCGCTTGTCGCAGCGACGCGGATTCCCGCCTTCTATTACACGTTGCAGTTTTGGGGTCTCAAGAAAGAACGCTGGTTCCTTTATACGCTCATCACTTTTTTTGCGGGATTCGGCCCGTTCATTATGGTCAGAACCAGTCAGGAAAACTGGGCCGCCACGGCGCTGTGCTGGACACTGTTTTTTCTCGCCAAGGCAAGCCAAGAATCGCGCGGACAAAGTGAAGGTGAGTCAGCAAAATCCCGTTCGTTTTTGCAACCGTTTCTGTTCGGAGTCTTTTTGAGCCTGTGCGTAAGTTTTCGCTTTCAAATGGGCCCGAGCATGTTCGCACTGGCACTCACTTCGTTTTGGTTTCTGGGTTTGCCGCGTACATTCATCGCCGGCTTGGGCGCAATGTGCGGACTCATTCCTATGGCGCTCGTGGACTACTTCATCACCGGCCAGCCGTTCAGCGCTGCCATCGGCAATTTTCAGTATGGCGCTAAATACAATGAGCTGGCTCATATGTGGGGAATCCAACCGTGGTGGTTCTATCTGGTCTTGTATTTCACCGTTTGGTTTCCACCACTTTCTATCGCGCTCTTTCCGCTGACGGTGGTCGGTATCTTCAAACGACTGGCACTCTGTGCCGTGATGATTCCGTTTATTTTCGTCCATTCGCAATCGCTGCACAAAGAAGCCCGCTATGCACTGCCGGTTTTGACACTCATTTTTGTGAGCACGTTCGTGGGATACGAATGGGCCGAAGGACGCCCCGAGCTGCGCAGACTGTTTGAAAATCTGGCCCGCGTTCCGAAAAAAGTATTTTATGGGTTGCTCGTTTTTCTTGCCGCGATTGGGTTGGTGTTGAGTATGCGCCCACAGTCCCGAGTACAGCGAGCTTATGAAAGGGCATTTGCTCTCTGGAACTCAGGCGAACTGTCGAAGAATTTCATTTTCGTGGCCGACTCCGCTCTGGACATCAGTAAGTTTTACTTCAAGGAGAGAGATTTCACCCCGCGCAAAATCTCAAGCGAAGATTTTTTGCGGCTACTTGTGGACAACGATGGCCGCCCACCTTCTGGTGACTTCGTGCTCTCAAGAATCGACCTAAAGATCGTCAAACAAGCGGAACAGGTGTGTCAGGTGCTTTATTCATCCGCCTCACCACTCGAACGCCGTTTGCTTGAATTCTCCGAAAAAGTACCGCGCCGCAAGCGGCTGGACGTAATTCTGAGATGTAACTGACGCTTCGACTCTCTCTAAGAGTCAAAGCAGCGCGAAGACTCGCTACTGAACGTTGGTAGGTAATAAATTTAACGTGACACTCTCACTTCGCAAACCAAAATCTTGTCGAACCCCCAGTGAATTGGCTAGCAATAATTTTATCGCGTCCTAGCGAATTCGAACACGACAAAGGAAGTTTCTTCGAGCATGAGCCCAGAGAATACCGAACGTTTTTGATTGTGCACGTGCAGTCGTGTGAGCCACCCTTTTTCGTGAGACCGAGCTCGGCTTCCATTTGTGGAGCTGCCGATGCCTCAAAGTCCTGAGACTTCAAATCCGCCTCTTCTTTGATTTGAGATGCGCTATCCGCTCCGGTTAGATTTGTGTTTTTCAGTGCACCACCGCACGCGGTAACTCCAAAAGCGACCAAAACCAAAGCCAAAGCCAAATTTTTCATCGCGATTACTCCTTAGACAGTCCCTGCCTCAAAATTTCGGTCCTTCTTCGGCAAAGAACGAGTGAAGCGTGAGTTCTTCACTGCAAAATACAGATATAGTTGAACTTTATTATCTAATTCAGCTTTTAATTTGCCTCTGTGCTTCTTCAACAGCATTGACCGCCGCTGCGAGAAATCAATCAGCCTTCGGAAACGGGCACGTTGATCTGTCCCTTAACGGTGGAGTTGCCCCATCAGGCCAATGCAATCTCACAACTGGCAAACACTCAACGAAGCGTGCTACAACACTTGTATCACACTACATATCGAGCTTGCTTGATGCTCAATAATCAGAAAAAAATCTATCTGTTCAGTTTCTTCTGGATGTTTCTGGTGATTATGCCCGTCATAGTCCCGTTTTTTATGAACCTTGGCCTGAACATGCACGAGGTTTTCCAGCTGACCGCTATTTTCGGCGTGGCCGTTGTCGCGCTCGAGATTCCCACAGGCTATCTTTGTGATTTATGGGGCCGCAAAAAAACGCTCATCATTGGGTCGTTCATTTCAGGACTCGGCTACACCTACCTTTTTTATGCAAAGACATTTTGGCAGCTGGTCGGCTACGAGATCATCATCGCACTGGCGCTGAGTTTTGTATCCGGCGCCGACATTTCTCTTCTTTACGACTCGATCGAAAAATCAAAGCAGCGTGAAGGAACAAAGGTCATTGCAAACATGCAGCTGGCCTCGGTCAGCGGAGAATCATTCGCCGCCGTTCTGGGCGGCCTGCTGGTCACATTTTCATTCAAGCATGTGCTCATAGCGCATGCCCTTGCCGGTTGGCTTCCATTCTTCATAGCACTCACACTGCATGAAACGACGTATGAAAAAATGGTTCATAAGAACCACTGGCACAATTTTCGGGATGTATTCAGGCACGTTTTTTTCAATCGGGATAAACTTCTCATCCTGACTTTCACAAATCTCACCGTCTGGGGACTGTCGACCTTTTTTGCCGTCTGGATCTTTCAAAAATCTTGGCAAGAGAACGGCATCGCATTGGCATCCTTCGGGTTGATATGGGCAGCCTACAACTTCAGTGTCGGACTGGTTGGCAAACAGGTTCACTGGGTTGAGCAGCGCTGGGGCCCGAATCCGCTCCTGATTGTCATGGCTGTTGCACCGATTGTCGGTTACCTGAGCCTCGCTTTTTTCGGCGGCATTGCAGCTGTAGGACTCGGATTGTTGTTTCAACTCAGTCGCGGCATCTGCCAAGTTTTGCTCCGCGACGCACTCAACTGGCGCACTCCTGCAGCATTTCGGGCAACAGCCAACTCGCTGCAGAGCTTCTTTTTCAGGCTTGGATTCGCAATCTTTGGTCCCGCCGTCGGCTATCTGATTGACCGCTTTGGAACGCCGTTCGCTTTGAAGGCACTCGCCGGCGTCTTCACCGCTCTGTTGTTCCTGACCCTCATTCCACTCTTGAAAGCGATACGTGAGACTGCCACGAACTATATTCCCGAGAAGTGAAAGACGCGCTATTGTGAACCTTTGTGAACACAACTTTGGGGAAAGACCAAAATGCACTCCGTTTTAGCAATAATTTCGATTTTTCTTTTGACTGGCTGTCTTTCAGTCGGTCGCAGTGACGGTGCCCGAACGCTTGAGACGGAGCAATCTGAGTCTGCCGCCCCTCCTGCAAAGGTCGAATCATTACAGCCCACACCCCG
>JBEDKY010000186.1:0-6308 GCA_041171905.1 Pseudomonadota bacterium | reverse complement strand
CCCTGCAGTCTGCCGACGGGCTCATTGCGGTTGGCGCGAGCAATTCCCTGCACAACATCAGTCGCATTGAGGCGCCACACCTGCATCGCAACCGGATTCAACTCGACCTGAATTTCCTCGCGCTGAGCCCCGCGCAGATTGACCTCACCCACACCCTCGATTTGCCGGATGCGCCGCGCAACAACATCATCCGCGAGTTTGGAAAGCTCAGACGACGGCCGTCGTCCCGTCATGGCAATTTCGAGGACGGGTGTGTCGTCGGGATCCTGCCGGTTCACTACAGGTTCGCTGGCAGAATCGGGCAGACGTTTACGAATATTTCCAACTTTGGCACGCACCTGCATTTCCTGAAACTTAATGTCGGTGCCCTGATTGAACTCCAGGATGACGTAAGACATTCCCTCTCGACTGACAGAGCGGATGGAGGAAACATCGGAGACTGTGCTGAGCGCATCTTCAATCGGACGGGAAACCAACTGTTCCATTTCCTCCGGAGCGGCACCCTTGAGATCGGTGCGCACGGCCAGAACCGGATAGGTAAGGCTCGGATATAAATCCAACGGCAGACGGCTGAATCCCAACAAGCCGAGCACGAGTAGGAACGTCGTCACCATTGTGATGAAAATGGGCCGTTCGACGGCCAGCCGCGGGATATTCATTTCCTGTGTTCTCCGCGCGGTTGAATGATTTCGGCGCCGTCATCTTCTTTGACCTCGGCGCCATCAAACAGCAGATGAGCTCCCACGCTGACAACCCGATCGTTTTCGTTGATGCCGCTATGCACCTCAACAAGGTCGTTATTATAGAGAGAATAGTTGACCTTGACGCGCTGAGCCTTTCCATCCTCCACCTTGAAAACTGCAGCACCCTGATCGGAAATCCGCAGCGCCGAAGCTGGTAGAAGCAATCGCTCGCGTGTGTCTAGCTCCAGACTCGCAAGTGCGACAACGCCCGATTTGAACGCGTAATCTTCGTTATTGAGCTCAACGGTCAGACCGCCCCGTCCGCTGCCGGCTTCGGCTGCACGCGCAATGGTAAGAACTTTTGCAGGTCGCGTGAGCGCATCAACTTTGATGGTCACCTTGGAATTGAGTCTGACCTGCACCCATTCCTGAACGGGAAGATAAATGTTGGCAATCAACTTTTGATCATCCACAACAAGAACGACGGCATCCTGAGTGGACACCTGAGTGCCCTCTGTCACGTTCCAGCGACCAATCCAGCCGCCAATCGGACTTGTGACCGGCACCGACAGATATGATTCGCCGGGTTCACTGCGATCGACACGAAAGAGTGTCTGACCCGCCTTTACCGGTTGGCCCTCTGCCACTGAAATTCCGGTGACGCGACCGGCAACTTTTGAAAAAACGTTGGTCTGCTTGCGTCCAACCAACGCCACCGCTGATTCCGAGGTGCGCGCCGCAATGCGCTTTTGTGCCGAGACCGTTTTGACCACCGACGGACCACGATCGGGCCGACCACCTTTCTTGTTTTGAGCAAGAGCCGGGTAAGTCAGCAAAAAACCGACAGCAGTTGACGCAAACACGGACTGAAGACTGCTAGAATATTTTCTCAAGATTCTTTCCTCCACCTGCTTCCGAAGCATCGAATGCAGCCACAAACAAAGCCAGCTCCAATCGCGTCAATTCGAGTCTGCTGGCCAAAAGTTCATCTTCGGTGCCAGTCAATTCCAGCAGCGAGGCACGACCAGCAAAATAACGTGTTCTGACCAGTTTTTGGTACTCGAGCAGCAATTCTATCTGCGACTTGTTCAATTCCCTCTGCTGCAACAAACCATCCAAGCGGTGCTTGCTTTGCTGAAGCTTCTCGCTGCGGACCTTCAATTCCTCTTCACGGTTCAAAAGATTTTCACGCACTTTGCCAAGCACGACAGCCTTGCGCTGATCGCGCAGAGAATTGAGCGGAAGGGAATACTGTAAATTCAATTGCGCCGTCAGGTCTGGCTTCAGGGGAAACAGCTGGCCGCCGGCCTGCACACCGGCACTCGCGTTCACGAGCGGGTATGAATCACCACTCAGTGCGCTCAACTCAGCTTCGAGCGAAATCTTTGCAGCATCCAGACGCGCGAACACGGCAGCACCCTTGAGGTCTGACGACAACTCTTCCAGCAAAGACCTCCACTGCGTGACGCTGCGCTTGGGCAACTGGCGCAGGCTTATTGAAGCTAGCGATTCAACAGGCACTGGTTGCATAGCAGAAGACAAAAGCAATTGATTCTTCAACAGTGAAGATTCATCCAGTGATTTTCTGACAAACAACTGAGCCTTGCCTAATTCAATCTTGAGCTTGACGACATCCGACTGCGGACGCTCCCCGCGCTGGTAGGCCGTCGTGACGGTCTTGAGTTTGTTTTCTGAGTTGCGCAGCTGTTCCTGAGCGATCGACAGCACGGCATCTGACGCACAGACCGAAGCATAAAGACGTGCCGTGCGCACTCTCAGAGCCTCTTCCGCCTCAACCGACTGAGCTTCTGCGGCAAGACGTTGAGATGCTGCCTTGAGCTCCTGTGCGGCCTGCCTGCCAAAATCCCACAGCGTTGTCCCCACCGACAGCGTGTGCTGTTGCTTAAACGGACTTACGTAATAGGCCGTCAGAGATTGACTCAACTGAAGGTTCGCACCGCTCTGGCTCTTGACAGCGGACTCATTTGCCGACGCCGATTCGATGAGTTTTTCATTCCGTTGCAGTGTCAGCGACGAGGCCCGCACGCGCTGCATTACGGCCGGAAAATCGAGCACACTTGCGATCGGAATTGCTGCCGCATTTTCTGCTCTCGCATGCGATAACGGAAGACAAAGACAAGCCGTCAGGACGAAAAACAGCTTGGGCACGCCGAACCGTACAGGCCGGTTCGCGCTGAGTGAATGTCCGGGCCAATCCATCGGCAGCAGAACCTCTCATAATTGAGGAAGAAATTGATGGCAGAAAGGTACTGTGCCCTTGTCCGCGAGTCAAAAGATGATAGGTTCGCCGCGGCAGCGTGTTCAGACCACCGAACGGATCACAAAATGCAGAGTCAAACATCCATCCCGCGCTTTTTTCAGGAACTCGGCCCGCAGTGGGCTCGGTTGGGACTGTGGAATAAAAAATTGTCGGCGGTGTTCGAGCGGCTGCGCAATTCGACTGTCCAAAAAATATCGGCATCAGACGAAGGCTTTCTTGTTCTCAACCTGTACAAACCAAACGCCCCGCGCGATCCCGCTCTCATCAGCATCCAGCGAACGGGCTCGGGAGTGAGTTTAGGCAGCGCAAGGCCCGTCAGCCAGCCAAAACCCAATTCGATTGTGCAGGTCGCGCGCAAATATCTGCAGGGCCGGAGAATCCAGCAAGTTATGCTCAGCACTGAGCCGGTGGCCGTCGTCATCGAATTTGCCCCCCCTAGCGGCAAGCTTCTTGAAGAAAATACTTGGACCGAAGATTCGCCCAACTGCCTCATCGTCGATCTCGATTCGCGTCCGGCGCGTGTTTGTGTGGCAACTAAACTTCCACAAGTGCCGCAACGCTACGCCGACCAATGCAGCGGGTTTGAGGATGGCGGAGATTTTTTTGAGAGCCACTGCGAATGGTCGCTCGAAAATACAAAGACAAAGCGGCGTGCAACATTCAACCATCCATTGATTCTCTCTTGCATGACCGCACACGAAGCCCAGCCTGCCGCACTGCAGCAAAGTGAGAGTTCATCTTCCAACATCGCAGTTCTTCCTTCCGGTGAGGACTATCCTCAGCCCACAGCCCAAACGCTCACTGTCGAGCAAAGTTCGGTACCACAACACGCTCCTGCCATGGATAATACCCTCACCCTGCAGGCTGCGCTCAATTTGCTTCCAACCCACGTCCGTCGTGCTGCGCGCACGCGTCTGCAGTTTCTTGAGCGGCGACTGCAACGGCAAAAAGCGGACCTGCCTTCCGATTCTCATCTCGCTCAACTCAAACGCAGAGCGGAGGGTTTACGGGCGCATATTTATATGTGGCCAAAAGATTTTCCGCAGTGGCATGTACCACCGGACATTATTGAATCCGCCGGACTACCAGCCATTCTCACACTTAAGCTCAAACAATCACCCGGCGATTTGGTTTCAGCGGCCTTCGACGAGCTTGACAAACTGGCACGCCGACGTGCCGAACTTGAAAAACGCGTGAATGAAAGCCAACTGTCTCTCGACCGATTCCAAGAGCAGCTGATTGCAGCCGGGCAAGACATCGCCTCGCTTGCAGACGATGTGCGCAGCTCTGCCCTTGCGCTCGCGCGTGAAGTCCAACACCTGGTTACGGTTCAGCGCATTCTCACACAGCTCGAAACAACATGGACGCCGTCCGGTGAACGCAGCGCAGCACTCGAAGCTGAGCGTGAACGCCGCCTGCCCTACCGCTCTTTCAAATCGAGTTCCGGCGAATTCATACGTGTCTCGAAATCGGCTGCAGATGCGGACGCCATGCTCAAACTGATGCCCTCACACCACACTTGGGTGCACGTCATGACTGGTGAAGGCAGTCATGTTTGGCTGGAAAAACCCAAGGGAGCAAAACCTTCGGACGTTGCCCTCAAGGAGGCTGCAATGCTCGCCATCCATTATTCAAAACAAACGCGCGCGCAGGAATCCGATGTCTATATTGCCCTGCGTGGCGATCTGGACAAACGAAAAGACCTGCCAGTGGGAAAAGTCATTGTCCGTCGAAGTGAACACCGCTTCATCCGCTATTCTCAGCTCGAGTTGCAGGCATTCATGGATGCGCAACAGGGTTAAAAATAAAAACCCCGACTCGAATGAGTCGGGGCATCACACTTCAGCTTGATTTATCAGAGCCCCTTGATGTTTTCAGCTCCCCACAAGCAACTTCTGTTGGGATTGCTCTGCTCACGTGATTTACACTCCATGCGGCAGACAAAGCGGATAGTCGATTCGCGATACAACTTCTTGCCCGCTCCGCCGACGATGCTGCACACGTTCTTTGGGTGTGCTCTCAGTTTCTCGCTACCCCATTCACACTCACGCTGCGGATTTGTCTGATCACGCTTCTGACACTCATTGGCACAATTGATTCGGGTGAGTCGTTCCGAGAACAGCACTTCACCGCTTCCTGCCTCAATCTTACAGCGCTTCTCATCCTTTTTCGCTTGAACAGGAGGGGGCTGCGGCATCGGATATCCACCACCACCAGCTGGGGCTGGTGATGCAACCGGCGCTGGAACCGCGCCACCGGCGCCGACCGGGTTTGGAGTTGATGCTGGTGCAGGTGCCGCGCCACCGGCGGCACCCTGATCCGGCGCAGGTGCTGGCGCAGGCGCCGGATCTGCCCCAACCGCCGGTGCTGGATCTGCTCCGGCGACCGCTGGAAATTCAGCAAACTGACACGACTTCACAAACACGTGTTTGCCGTTCGGTTCGTTCATCTTCCTCAACTCATCAAATGCTGCCGAACAGAACTGCAAACAGCCTGCACCGTAACCGGTGCGTTTGACATTGTCGCTGATAGTAGCGTCACCCAGGAGCGTGTGCATGCCGGCTGCATCCTTGGTCAGGAATGAAAAATTCAGACGGCATACACGATCGCCCACGCCCGCAAGGCCCAACGGAGCCGCATCGTCTTCTCCATTGGTAAGCTCGATTGCACTCGTATTTGCGGACAAGAGGTTGGTGTTGCCAGTTGGACCGCACGCCACTGCCATGAATAATCCGGACGCAAAACACGCTGCGGAACTCTTCAGACGAAACATATCTTCAGTCCTCCCGTTCAACGTTCCCAAACGTTCCGCAAGAGTTTCGACAGACCAACGAAAATCTAAAGAGTTTTTACAAACAACCGATAGTATTGAGGTTGTTTAATTAGGAGAACTCAAATGAAACAGAGTGCTCTGATTTTCCTGACACCTGTGATGGCATTTGTTTTAGTGTTTGGGTGTTCTTCGCCTCAGACAAATTACTCTGCAGAACGAAACACCGCTGCAGGAAAATCCAAAAGAACTGCCCAGAAGGAAAGTGTCACATCTTCCGATTCCAGCGCGACAGTCGCTGCTGGGCGAGCTCAAACACTGGCCGCAATGGATGCAAGACTATCTCCGTGACAACGCCGGAAAGGTTGAGATTATTGCGACCCATCCGGCACGCTGGGTGAAGGTGTCTGTTGTCGAAGGCGGGCGATGTGCAAATTAGGATTCAAAAAAAATGTACGAAGTGATCGGATGCGGGTTTTCACACAACACGTAATCATGGATTGAGCGTAAGAAAGAAAGTTTTCATCGCACTCAGATAGGGTTCCTGCAATTTTCCGGTTTGCGGCATATAGCC
>JBEDKY010000185.1:0-12096 GCA_041171905.1 Pseudomonadota bacterium | reverse complement strand
CATGATGCTTCAAGGCGGGGCGTCGTTTGTGGGAAGCCGGTTTGCCAGCCAGCGCTGCGGCGGCGAGAGCTATCGCCGCTGGACGGCGCGTAGCCTGTGGTTTTTGGGCGCGGGTGTCGTTCTTTACTACTTTTCGGATTGGACAACGCTGCCGTTGGCACGAGCACTGGGTATGGCGGACGTCGTGATGACTCCACTGCGCCTTGCCGGTATCTGCTGCATCGGATTTGGGATTGGCACCAACGGGATTTTTAACAACGCGGCGGCACTCTCCAGCGAATCGCCTTCGTTTGCTTTGAATTTGCTGAACATGGGTTTCACGGCGGGGGCAGTTTTTTTTCCTTTGACGTCGAGCCTGTATCTGCGCATCGACGGAATCACCGATGGAACCTTGGCATGGCGGCTGCCGGCAGCTGCATTTTTTGTTGCCTATGCGCTTCTCTCTGCTCACGTTCTGCGCAGTCCTCATTTGAGTCAGCCACCGCCCGTGACGCGCCAACATGAACACTCAGACGGAAAAATGATTCCGCTGCCTGTGATTGCCTCGAGTCTGGTGCTGTTTTGTTACGTCGGGAGCGAAATAAACTTATCCAACAGTTTGGGGCTTATGTCGGAGCACCTGTTCGGATTCACAACCGATGCCTCGCGGGTTGCCAGCTCCTTCTTCTGGGGAGGGTTGCTGGGTGCGCGATTGTTTTTCACATTCCGTTCGCCGCCCGCAGAACAGTATCCCAAAATTATGTCGGCCCTCGCCGCCTGCTGCCTGTTCTTTTTTCTCGCATTGTTTCTGGGTTGGTTGCAGACTGGGGAAAAAGCTCTGTTCGTGAGCCGTGCGTTTATTCTGCTGCTCGGGCTTTGCATTGGCGGAATGTACAGCCTTGCGCTTGGTTCGCTGACTGTGTTTTTCACAGACGTTCAGGCGTCGCGCCATTTTGCCAACATGACCGTGCTGAGCGGAGTCGCTGGAGCGGTCTTGTTGCCGTTCACCTTTGGCCAGCTCTCGAACTCGTTTGGTTTGTCCCAAGCGACTTGGTTTATTGTGTTTCTGCTCGCAGGCATGCTGAGCGGCGCGACTTTGCTGTTTACATCACTGCGCAGGCGTCAGAGTGCGGCTGTTTAGGGGGCAAATACAAGTCCTCAAACGAACGCATCAAAACGTGATGTAGGATGTGGGTATTTGTTCAATGAATGAACAGTGAATTGATTTTACGTTGTCTTTCCAAGGTCGGATGTCCCTCACAACTGCCATGAGTCGCAGACTGAAATCGTTGACAATGTGTGGGAGCTTGATTTCCAGACACACGAAAATATTTTGTCTGACGTTGTCAAATTGTGGTGACACTTGAGCCAAAGCGGCAAATCCCTGATCGGAAAGGTCAATGATCAAAGTACGGAAAGCCTCATTTGTTCCGAACGATTCTATGTCACTGCAGGGCATGATCCCGTCTTTAGAGAAAAAATCAGTAATTACTGGGTTTTTGTTATTCAATGCTTCAAAAAATGAATCGGGCGGTTTGTTGGCTCTGACAATTGTCAGATTTTTTGACTGCAATTCGCACATGCAGTGGTCTGATACCGGACGCAGGTTTGCGGTCATTCTTGTTTTGTAGCGAACTTCCCTGCGCGGATCGAAACCCGTGACAACAAAGTTTGCACCGATCACGGTTGTTACTTTAACCTGCGCTATCGCCAAGGCGAAGTCACCTTTCATCCGCAACAAAAGAGTATCATTCGCTGCTATTTTTGGGCGAGCCTCTAATGGCATCAGCTGGTAATCTGCTTTTGTGCCCTTCCACGGAGTCATGGTTGCTGAAAAGACTTTCTTGTCGGTTGTTATGACCTGTAAGGGAAGCTTTCCTATGCGCACACCGCTGAATTCGTCCATTTTGTGCAGGCGCGAAAGCATGATCTGCGAATGGCGTGAGCGAAGAATTTTTTCCAGTCGATCATCCAATCGCTGAATTTCACCTTCTTTAGTCATGACCTCTCCAGATGTTCTACAATGCGTTGTATCTTAAATCATAAAAAAATTCGCAATTTGGAAGGTATCGGTTTTGTGACATTGGATGGGCTTGTATTTTACAAACTCTGTCTGCGATGAACGTTTGAGTGACGAAAGCATGGTACTGAATGGATTGACATTACGATATGAAAATCTGATGATTAGAGATAATTGCTACATCAAGTTTTGGATGGATTGAAAATGACCGAGAAGAAACAAATACTAGAGGCGATTCTGAAGCGCATGCAACGAGACGGTATGACCGAAGCTCAGCTTGCCGAGAAGCTTTCGGTCGACGAATCATTGGTCAAGAGCCATCTGAAAGGTGAGAGTCTGTCTGTTGATACACTCGAAGAAATCTGTAAAGCGGTGGGAGCTTCACTCGGAGAATTACTGGGCGCATCCAAATCGACCTCAACCTCGCAAAAGGATAGTTTTACGGAGGAGCAAGAACGAGCTCTCACCAATGATGAATTTATGTTTTTTCTGTTTTTTATGGTCGCACGCGGTTACTCACTGGAAGCAATTCATGAGCGCTTTTCGAATCGATCGCCGGAGAACATCGATAAAAGCCTCAGAGATCTCGAAAAACTCCAACTAATTCAATATTCATCGGAAAAAGAACTCCAATCCTTGATCAGCTCCAACGCACGAATTCGTCCCGGTGGCCCGCTCTGGAAAAAATACAGTTTCGTGGGCATTCAGGAGTTTTTTAACTCCAGTTTTGGCAAGGAAAATGAGTTTTTCAAGTTGTCGATGGGTTACCTTTCTGATGAAGGCGCAGCTCAGTTGAAAAAACGCTTTCAGGAGCTGGAAGAGGAGATTAAAAATCTATTGATCAAAGAACAGGAAAAAGGAAAATCGGCCTCAAAAAGAAGTTTTTACTGGATAGCAAATAGCTTCCGGCCTATGGACTCTTCAGTTTTGCAAATCATAGCCGAGAAAAGCAGGCTATTATAACTGCGATGATTTGTTTCGTGCTCCCTCACTCAGGTTTTGGAACGCGAGTCGTGCGCCCGATCGGTCCGGCGCTAGGTAATTCGATGGTGCAGATTATATTCAAATTTTTGATTTCTTCGTAGGGCTTCGCAAATTCCTGCTTTCTCGAACGTGTGGTGTAGGGTTTTTCATCTATTCCGTTGCCCGAGACGGCGGGAAGTTTGATTAAATCTTCTCCTTAATCCGACTGCGTTTTTAGGCTCACTCGAGGTGAGACCGGAAAAGGATGATTTTTTGATTCCCGATATCAAGCAGTCAGTTCAACGTTCTTTCCAAAAAAAACTTATAAGGCGTCTTCCAAGCAAGGCACCGCATTGGTCTGTCATTTATTTTTCACTCAATGACCTTCAAGGACTTGTGCTTAATGTATTTTAGTTCGCTTCCCTTGCGTAAGTACTGTCGTATGACACCGATCCTGTTCTCTGCAGTCCCTCGCTCAGGGGATGAGTACGGATGACAGAAGTAAACTGGAACACCGAGTTGCTTGGTCAATTGCTCGTGTGTAGTGCTCCCAATGAGCAAGACGGCTTCTGTTTGTTCTGATCGGTTCTTTCCGGACAGACTCTCACTGAAATACAACTTGACAGTTAGAGCACCTTCGGACACGACCTCGGCCCTAATTGGTTGAACCGCCTTGCAGCCGCAGTTGCGTTTTTGGAGTCATGTTGATGAAAAAAATGGGTTTTTTCAGAGTCACAGGAGTTCTTCTCCTAGGTGGCGGTTTGTGTTGGGGCGCTGTCCTGATTTCGAAGAAATTCAAAAACGATAAAGTTGTTGCCGCTAGCCAGCCTGCAACGGCGGACAAGCCGGTTGTGCAAGTGCAAACTGTTGAAATCAGCAAACTGAATGACAATCTAATTTTTCCAGGTGTCGTCCGTTCGGACTCCGTGGTGGCTGTGACAACCTTCTCGGAAGGAATTGTCGAGAGCTGTTCGGTTGCACTGGGGGTGCGAGTCGGCAAAGGCCAGCTCCTGTGCAAGATTGTGAACGACAATCCAAGTGCAACCTATCTGCCACACGCTGTGGAGTCGCCTGTCGCAGGAGTGGTTGGTGAAATTCATGCAGCCGTTGGCATGCGGATTGGAAAGGGCGATAAAATTGTCACCCTGCTGCGTTCCTCTCTCGCCAAAGTTGAGCTCGAGGTCTCTGTGCAGGACGCCGCGCGTCTGAAAGTTGGATTGCCCGCGACGTGGACACTTTTGCAGAGTGATTCCTCCAATTCTGCGCAGGCTGAAAAAGTCAGCATGCGTATCAGTGGAGTTTCACCGCTGCCGAACATGAACACGCGCACAGTGAAGATTGAGCTTGTCAGCGAAAAAGCAAATCCGGGACTGCCGGGGACAATGGGCCGCGCAATCTTCGTACTCAATCAGCGCGATGGGTTTGATGTTTCTGAAGAAGCTGTGGTTTACCGTGGTCCCAGTCCCTTCGTTCGCACCGTTGTGGATTCGAAAGTCAAATGGGTTCCTGTCTCGCTCGGCCGCATCCAAATGGGCCGAATCGAAATTCTCGGTGGAGTCAAAAAAGGCGACGTAGTTGTCACCGATGCAAGCAAGTTTCTCTCGGATGGTGACGAAGTTTCGGTGAATATTGATAAATACGCCAGAAAGTAAACTGACCTGCCATGCATAATTTGTATTCGAACCCGCTCAGGGTCTATTTTCTGTTGGCCTGTCTGGCCTGCTTTGGACTGTGGGCTGGCTCAACGCTCCCGGTCTCCCTCTATCCGAACGTGAGCCAGCCGCGCGTGCAGGTGAGCTTTGCGTTAAAGGGATCGACTGCTGAGGGGTTTCGCAAAGAATACGGCGAAGCTCTGGAGGGTGGTCTGCGCGCGTTGAAGAGGCAGGGACTCAGTGTTGAGAAAGTCGAAGCCGAGTATGACTCCTCCTATGTAAGATATGAAGTCTTATTCAATTGGAATGCGGATCCCGACATTGCTCTGAGGGAGAGCCAAGCGTATTTGGATTCAGCGTCGGCCCGGATGCCGGTCGACATTCGCGACAGCCGCAGCGTTTGGAGCGGATCAAATGGCAACAAAGGCTTTTTTCTCGCCACAGTCAGCAGCTCAAGCAGGTCGCCAAGTGAGGTCTACGAACTCGTAGAAGCTCAATTGAGGTCACGAACAGCGGCATTTGAAGACGGAAGTGTAAGTATCCGCAACCCCGATGCCCAACAAATTCAGCTGAGCCTGAAACTCGATAAAATGATTTCGTATGGTTTGTTTCCCGAGGATATCCGTCGGGCTGTTGAGTCTTCCCTTCGTGAGTTCTCCGGCGGGAACATCAAGCTCGGACGAAATAAGTCACTTCTCGTCATTCCGGCGCACACACAGAGCATTGCCGACATCTCATCCATACAACTGACGGCGGCGGGACGGACAAAAATTCGTTTGGCTGATGTGGCTGATATTTCCCTCGCAAAAGAAGACAAGGCGATATTAAAAACGAGTGGAGTGAAGAGTGTCATCATCAATGCGGATCTCAAAGACGGCGGAAATATCAAAAGACTCTCCGAGAATCTTAAGGAAGAGCTGAACAAAATAGCAAAAATTCTGCCCGATGACATAAAATTCAACATTCTGGTTGATCCCAGTCTCTTCATCCGCGACAGCATCCAAAATGTGATTCGTGAGGTGATCATCGGCGCGGGACTTGCCGTGGTCATTTTGTTTCTTTTCATCGGCAGTCTGCGCAACGTCATCACCGCAGCAATTGAGATCCCGTTGAGCCTTGTTCTTGCGCTCATCCTGATGAAGTTCTTTGGTATGAACATCAATCTCATTTCTTTGGGCGGACTCGCTTTGTCTTCGGGAATGAACGTCGATGCCTCTGTGGTTGTTCTGGAAAATATTTTCAGAAAATTCGAGGGGGTGTCAGCAGCAGACATGACTGCCCGTGAGCGGCTCAACCGTGTTGTTGAAGCAGTGAAGGAAGTTTGGGGACCGATACTCGCTTCCACCATCGCTTCGCTTGTTGTTTTTGTTCCCATCGTTTTTACTTCCGACCTGACAAACGCAATTTTGGGCGACCTTGCCAAGGCTGTGGTTTTTTCACATGTTTTTTCGGCCTTTGTTGCTCTGCTGCTGGTTCCCACGGTGCGTTTGCAGCTGATGCGAATGGCAGGAAAGAACAGCGAAAATCACAAGGCGCCCATAGAATTCGTGCTGACTCGTTTGGAGCGCTCGTATGATCGGCTGTTGCGGGTATTCGCCGCGAAAAATAATCGGGTCTGGACAGCATCGATGTTGGTCTGTGCAACGCTTGCAGCGCTGGGTTACTTTGTATTGCCGCGACTCCCGAGTGAAATCATCGGCAAGCCGGACTCCGAGCTGGTGGGTGTCTGGAGCAACGCGGGCAAATTTACCAAGATCTCGGAAATGGAATCACTGGTCAACGACATTGAGAAACGGGTTGCAGGCGAACTGCCCAACGCCTGTGAATTCACCTTTTCGCAGATTTATTGGGCACACAGTGGAGGTCTCATTTGCGGATTGCGCGACAAAGGTTCCATGAAGACCATCAAATCGCGTATGGAAGAGCTCTTCAAGAGCACCCCTGAAATAAACTATTCCGTCTTTGAATGGAGTGTTGCGGAACTGCCGCTTCCCAATCCGCCTTCGGCGCTGATTCATTTGTCCGGAGGCGACAACCTTCAGAAATCGGCACTTGCCGGAGATCTCCGTGATGCTCTTGTGAGAAAATTTCCGCAGATGAATTTCAGCAGTTTTGGCGCCATCACAACTCAGGATGTCATGACAATGAGGCCGCTCGACGATGTCTGGCAGGGATTGTCCGCGGCGGGTTTTGCGCACTCACCCGCGGGCCTGATACAGGCTCTGCGGCAGTATAAGGAAGATGCTTACCTTGGAATTTTGCATACAGACAATCGCTCTTCGTTGATAAAAATGACGACTCCCCGCTTCGAGTTAAAAGATATCGAGGACGTGCGCTCCTTTCCAGTGACCTTTGGCGAAAGGATTATTCCGTTGAGTGCACTATTTCAGATTCAAAACGAGAGGAATTTTGTCGGCGCGAAATATCTCAATGGTGAGCAGTCATTCGGTTTTGAGGGACGTCTGCCGGAGGAGCAAAAACGCAAGTCACAAGACGTGACGCAGGAAATTTCCGCGTTTGTGCGTGATTGGAAAAAGTCCTCGGGTGCTTCATCACCCGTCACGGTCAACGTCGTTGAGGGAGATACCGAGGTGCGCAATGCGGTTCGGCAGCTGGCTGTTGCCGCAGCGTGGTCGGTGTTTCTCATCTTTGTCACAATGTTTATCCAATTTGGTTCTGTGGTCGAGACTCTGCTGGTGCTTGTCGCAGTCCCTCTCGCACTGATCGGTGCGCTGGTCTCACTTTATCTTTTCGGCAGCACATTGAGTGTGAATTCGGTGCTGGGAGTCATTTTGCTCAACGGAATTTCAGTTGCCAACAGCATCTTGCTCGTGGACTTCGCCAAACGACGTTTTGCCGTCGGCATGTCTGCTGCAGAAGCCGTTCTCGATGCCGCAAAGTGCAGGCTCAGGCCCATTTTAATAACTTCACTGACGACAATTTTGGGTATGATGCCTATTGCTCTCGGGTTGGGTGAGGGTGGCCGGGTTCTGCAGCCCTTGGGCATTGCTGTGAGCGGTGGGATGTGGATTTCGATGTTGCTCACTATTTTTCTTGTGCCTGCCCTGCATGGCATGCATCTACGCAGGCTGGAGTCACACCGATGCGTCTGAGCCACCTCTTTTTATTTTTCTCGTTGATTGGCCTCGGAAGCGCTTTCACTCAGCAGGTTTTAGCTAACCCGCCGGCTTTTTTTGCCGCGGTTGAGCGCATGGTAGAAAATTCGCCCAGTTACCGCGCCACCATGATTGAAATCGAGTCACAGAAATCAACTGCGCAATCCGGACTGTATTCTCATTATCCGAGTCTCAACGGAAGCGTGTCGCACTCGCTGTCGGGAATGAGGGCGGATGGAGGACAAAATTCTCAGGCAAGCAGTTTGGGTCTTTCACTGTCCATGCCGGTTTATCGATTTGGTGCAGATCAGGCTGCTGTTGATCATGCAAAGCGCTCTCTTCTCGCTTCTGAATCCGCAGCACGAAGAGTGCGCGTTGAGACGGAGAAGGAAATGAGCACTCTTTTGCTTGAACACATCAAGCTTGAAAAACAAGTTGCCATCGAAGAGCGGCTCTACGTTTCACGGACAGAGGTGTTGGTGAAGGCTGAACGCCTTTTTAAGCGCGGTTTGTTGCCGGCGGAAGAGCTTGATCAGTTGCGTGTGGACGTCGGGATGGCTGATATCCGGCTGGGTGAGATGCGCACGCTTGCACGGCAGGTCAGTCAAAAGTCGGAACTCGCCCTCGGCGGCTCTCTGACTGGAGTCAGCTGGGCTTGGGAAATGAGGCAGCTGGATAAACTCGAGACTTGGAATGCCGACGGCGCTTTGCTGCGTTTGGCAAAAATTCCTCTCGAGGAAGCCGTATTTACGGTACAAAAGGCCGAGGCCGATATCATTGCCGCGCGTTCCGCCATGCTGCCTTCCGTTGGTCTGAATGCCTCTGTGAACAAGATGCTTGCACATCGGCCAGTTTCTGTCGTGCAACCCGAGGCGTGGTCTGTGGGGGTTTCAGCCAGTGTTCCGATCTTCGCTCGTTTTGAGAACGCTGGCCGTCATGATGCTGCCTTGCTCATGTTGTCTGCCGCAAAGCTGAAGCTTTATGAAAAGGAACTCGAAGTCCGGCAGCAGGTTGCAAAGTTTGCAGCGACGATTCGCGACAGAATCACGGCAACACGCCAGCGCAAGTCATTTCTGGATCGCGCGCGCAGCAACTTGACAAAAGCACGTGACCGTTTTCTTGCCGGGCGTATTTCCTCAAACACGCTTTCGTCTGACGAAAACCGTGTGTCTGAAATGGAGCAGTCACTGATTGGCAACGAAGCGGCTCTTCAGCAGGATGTTGTTCAGCTGTGTGCCGTGTTCAGAATCGCAATGTCTGACTGTCTTACAAGGGTGATGTCCACGGCACCGTGAGCATCAGCCGCCGAGCGACGTTGACTATTGACGAAGAATTTTCGTCAGAAAAATTTCACCCGTCGTTGACACCACTAAATTTGCTCGTTAGCTTCACGATAACCTCAGAGGAGGGCTTCGTGCCATGGCTTTACTTATCTTCGTTCAAATCTAATCTCTTTTCAGAGAAACCTTTGAGTAAAATTTAATCTATATCCGTATTGCACGGTCAGTATTTTTCGCGGCTTCGTTGAGCCCCGAAAAGCTTGTGTTTTCGCGTCGTCTTCTTGATGACCGCGATTCGCCATGAACCGTCTGACTCGTGCCGTACTCTACAATCAGGAGACAAAATGAAGGGTCATTCCGATTCTGTCGGGATTCATTCCGACATTCCCAAAAATCAGTTTTACGAGCGTCGGCTTCAAAATGAAATTTCAGAACGGCGCAACAATCTTCGCACTGGGACTGAAAAACTTCGTGTCTACGTTTTTTCCGTCGAGGTGTTTCCAAGCAGTGCTGGTCAGGTTGCCGAGAGTGTCAGGGAACTTAAAGACTTGCTGAATGTTCTGGGTGACGAGTGTGTCGGTGAAACCCGTCAGCGGCTCTCCAGAATAAACCCCACGACATGCGTCGGCGCGGGCAAGGCTGCGGAAATCGCGAGGGATGCTCGTGCCTGTCATGCAGATTATGTTGTCAGTGATCGCGACCTGTCGCACTCACAGGTGCGGAATCTGGAAACGATCATTGGTCTGCCGGTGCTTGATCGCGCCTCCGTCATCCTGCAGATTTTTGCCAAAAATGCCAAGACGCGTGAGGCTCGGGTTCAGGTCGCCATCGCACACCTTGAATACCTGCTGCCGCGCCTATCCAGTTCGTGGATTTCGACCGAACGGCAGGGCGGCGGCTCCGCAAGCGGTGGAGCGGCGCGTTCACGCGGTTCCGGAGAGAGCAAACTTGAGCTGTCACAGCGTCACGTCAGGCAGCGGCTGGAGGGCCTTCGGCGTGAACTCAAACAGATTGAGAAAAACAGAGCAGTTCAGGGAAAGTTGCGGCGGGGTGCGTTTTCCGTTGCGCTGGTCGGCTACACCAATGCAGGAAAGACGACACTCATGAATGCACTCACCCAAAGTTCATTGCCTGTTCGCGACGGAGTCTTCGAAACTCTCGATACGAGTGTGCGGCGGATGCACGGATGTGGTGAGGCCTGCAAGATACTCATTTCGGATACCGTGGGTTTCATAAGGAATCTTCCGCATGGCTTGGTGGCCAGCTTTCGCAGCACACTGTCTGATGTCGGAAACGCGGATCTTCTGCTGCATGTTGTCGACGGTTCTGATCCTGACTTTCTTTCTCATGTGAAGGTGACGGAGAAAGTCCTGAATGAGCTTGGTGCAGACAAGATTCCACGCTTGATTGTGGTCAACAAGGCCGATCGGGGAGAGAAGGATGCATCCGCACTGACTCAATACGAGCACATTTTTGTTTCTGCCCTCTGCAGAGAGGATGTGGATCAGCTGCGAAATCGCATTTTGCAGATGCGGCCGTAACGACGTGATGGTCATGCAACATGCGGTGCAGGCAAGACGACCTTGGCCAGACTGCTGACACGCGAGATTTCGCCGTCATCGGGCGAGATTTTCAGCGAGGGCCGTATCGGATACGTGCCACAGATACTGCCGTCACATGACAAGGAAAAGTCGGTGAGAGAATTCTTGGGCATCAAAGATGCGCTGCAGTTGATTGCCCGCGCAGAAGAGGGATGTGCGACACCCGCGGATTTTGAATATTATGAGTCTGCCTGCGCGCAGATTGCCCGCGTGCGTGAGCAATTGGATTCCGTCGGACTTTCATCTGTCCGGCTTCAGCAGTCCTTGAGCGAACTCAGTGGAGGTGAGTTGCGTCGCTTGTTCATAGCGAGACTTGAGGAGTCTGACTTTTTGATACTGGACGAGCCGAGCGATGATCTCGATTCCGATGCTCGCAGAGTTCTGCGCCGCTGGCTTGCAGAACGCGAAAAGGGGTGGCTTTTGATTTCGCACGACCGAGAGCTTCTCGGGTTGGCGAACGCTGTTGGTGAACTCAAGGAGCAAGGCTTTGCGGTCTGCAATGGAAACTACTCCGACTTTTTGCGGATGTCCGAACAACAGGACGCCGCGTTGGCGAAGACCATCATCGACAGTGAAAGGCGGCTGAGAATTTTGCAAGAGCGAAAAGAAAGAGTGATGCAGCGACAGCGCCGGAGGACGCAAAAGGCAGTGAATGAGGCCAAGGATCGCGGAATCAACCGTGCTACAATTCAAATTCTCAAGGAGAGGGCGCAAAGAACGGACTTCCGACTGCGCAAGATTCATGATGCCCAGATTGGTTTGCAAGATGCTGCGCTGCTCCAATCGGAATTGAGGATGCGGATCAAAAATGACATGCGTGTCCCACTTCCATCTTCCGAGGTAAAGAATGAACAAGTGATTTTATCCCTTGATCGGGTCTCATTCTCATGGACGGATTGGTCGGACGGCTGCGGTCGCGTTGATCTCCTGAGGGATATCGACTTGTCTCTTGTTGGACCTCAACGACTTGCAGTGCGTGGTCCGAACGGCTCAGGCAAGAGCACGCTTTTACGAATCATGGCAGGGGAAATTGAGCCACAGGGCGGACGCGTGACACGTGGCGCAGTTCGCATTTCATATCTTGCACAACATTCGGATTTCTTGGATGAGGCGAGAACGCTTGTTCAGATTCTCAGGCATCAAAATGGAATGACGGACGAGTCTGCAATCCGAGTTCTTCTGGATGCGCACAATTTTCCTGTCTCCATCGCAGAGCGGCCAATCGGGACCCTCAGCGGAGCGGAACGCCTGCGGGCTGGTTTGATCGTCATTCTTTCGGCCTCTGAATGTCCTGAGCTACTGATTCTCGATGAACCCACAAATAGTCTGGACCTGCCGTCACTCGAGGCGCTCGAGAACGCCTTGCAGATGTTTCAGGGTGCGCTGGTGGTGGTGTCGCATGACGAGTCGTTTTTGAGGAACATCGGAATCACGCAAAATCTGTTGCTGGGGAGGTGTATCCGCAGGCAGAGTTCAATCAGAAGG
>JBEDKY010000184.1:0-5592 GCA_041171905.1 Pseudomonadota bacterium | reverse complement strand
GACTGAATAGAGATGAGCTCGAAAGCAAGATCAGCACACTCGATACCGAGACGAAAAAAGCCATCAAGGACACTAACGAAGCGCTCTTGAGTGCTGAGCAGAGAGTAAAAGACCTTCTCGGATCGGAAAAGGAAAACCTCCTGACGGAGATGAAGGCACTCGAAAGCCGCGCGTCGAAGTCGACCTCAGACCTCCGCTCAGAGATCAAGGGAATCATCGACTCCAATGAAGCGTCGTCGCAGGCCAAGTTCACAGATTTGCAGAGTCAACTTGTACTCGCAAGACAGGCACTGGACGCACAAAGGGCTTCGCTGACCGCGCAAATTAACGAACTTTCTTTGAAAACCGACGCAACAAGTCTTGCCCTCAAAACTGAACTTGCCGCATCGAGCAAAACCCTTTCAGAGCGTATTCACACTCTCGACCTCGTGACACAGTCACAACTGTCCGAAGTTAAGGCTGACCTTGAAGGCCAGACGTTAAGCGTAAAGACACACCTTGAGCAAAAGATTCTCAACAATGGTTAGGAACTTTCGAACCTCATCAATTTGGCAAGTTCACAAGCACAAAAAAACCTGACCACCGCAATTGGCGAGCAGAACAGACAGCTCGTTGCTGTGATGGTTGAAGCAGACAACGCTTTGCGTGCTGAGCTTTCGAAAAAGATCTCCGAGGAAAGTGACGCTCAGGCTCAGGCTCTTCAGGCGTTCAAGCGTGAAGTGGATGCGACCTATGCAAAACAAGTTGACCTGATTGCTCTGCAGGGAGTCGTCAATGGACTCTCGAATGCACTGAACATCCTCGACCGCAAGGTTGATGACAATGACAAGCGACTGACCGAATCGGTCAAGACGCTGCGCAGCGACTTGACTGCCAAGATTGATGGCGTTCAGGCCAATGTTGAATCGTTGCGCGGCGACTTTAAGGCGCATGTGACAACATACACTCAGAAAGTGGCAGAACTCGCCGAGCAGACGCGAGCGGCAGCACGACAATTGCGCGAAGAGATGGCCTCTGCGGCTGTCCACAGCGAAGCCGAGCGTACAAAACTGCAGGCGAGCATCGAGAACCTGGCAGTGAAGCTGACCAACACCGAAGATTTCGCAATCAAAACACGCGATGCTCTGACCGGAAAAATTGTCGAACTTGAACGGCGTGACTCCGAACTCAGCAATGAAGTGCGCGATGCACGCAACGCGGCAACCTCGGAACTCAGCGCTGCCATCGCGAAAGAGCAACAGGCGCGTCAGGCGATTGCCGACGATGTCAAGAAACTTCAAGCGGAAGTTGAACGGGTCAGTCAGGTTGCTGGTCAGGCATTGGCACTTTCAAAGGCCAACGAGCTCGCGATTGCAGGCGTGCAAGCCGACCTCAAGGAAGCTGAGCAACGCTGGAAAACCGAGCTTGCAACTCTGCGCGGCGACATGGAAAAAGAAATGGGCGACCTGCGCGCCCAATCACAGCTCATCATGCGCGGACTTGGTCTCAGCGCGCAAAGTCAATTTGCTGAAACTGCAACTCAACTGGCCGACCTGAAAGGAAAAGTCGCTGGTCTGTTGTCGGAAATGGGCCGTGCACTCGAGAAGGGAGTCAAACTTTCTTCAGACCCTGTGATCAAGGATGGCTCTGCAGAAAGAGCTGCTGCATTTATCAAGAAAGTCTCGCAAGACCTGTCACAAACAGTTCTTGGAAAATCGATCACCCTGCAGGATCTTGCTGCGCAGCGTATCGACGAATTGTCGAAAGTGCTCGGCCGTGTCGAGACAGAATTCCTGCTCGCCATCGACTATGGCGAGGTGCTTGCAGAGGCACAGAAGACTGCTGACCTGCGTGCGATGAACGACTCGTTCATCAAGGATGTCGTCAACCTCAAGAACAGTTCCAACGTTCAGGTGTGTGCTGGTGCTAGTGCAGGACAAATCGAAAGCGGGATTCCTGTTCTGATGGCTTCCGTCAACAATGAAGAATTCTGGGCACATTTGGCGAGAGCTTATTCCCAGATGCTCCTCTCGGGCAGCCGCACCGGTAATGTAGAACTCGATAAAATCTTCCACGGCACTGCCGCACTTGCAGACGGGCAAAGCTTTCAGTCAGCGCTCGCAATGTCGACTGCACAGTCGATGGCAGCCGGCGCTGGTGGCGAGTGTATCAGCCGCGTCAATGATTGGGCCAAGTCAATTTTGTTCGGCTCAGGTGAAGTTTCGGTACGCCTGCGCAATGCTCTTGCGGCGCGTAACGGACTCAAAAATCTGTTGACATCAGGTCAACTTCAGGCGGCTTACAAAGGGCTCGAGAGTCCCGCCGCAAGCATCGAATCGGTCGCCAAGGCGACGCTACTCCCCGCGTTCGGAGGTGACGAGGCGAAGGTCACTTCGTATCTGCGCAGTGGCAATGTGGCGACAAAAGACCCCGGTTTCTTTGCGACCGCCTCGCAGATCATTCATGAGTACACAACAACGCTTGGTCAGCGCAGAGCTGTTGAGGCGAACCTTGCCGGTCTGACCGAAGTTGCAAAAGAGGCGAACAATGGTCAGGCAACAAGTCAGGCTCTCCAAGCCAGCGTTGAAGCGCTGAAAGAAAAGCTTGCCAAGTTTGAGAAACTCGACGAGCGCGTCAACAAGATTGCCTCGGGCACCGCCACATCGTTCGGACTCATCGCAGCCATGGCGACCCGAATGGGCTTCAGCGACATTGTCGACAAAGCCAAGTCCGAAGCAACGAAACTTGCTGACATCGCCACGGCCGACCCGTCACTCTTCTTGCCGATGGGATGCAAGGCAACGTCGCACTTCTTCAACTTTGCGAACGAAGGACAACCTCTGCAGCGTTGTGACTCTGGTGTCAGCACAGCAGATGGAAACCTTGGCGACAACGGCCGCTGCCGCACCACACAGACCAACACCACGACCGTTGCAACCAACGTCAACACACACACCCACACAACACAGAACTACGCGAACTACCAGACCTATGGATCTGTGCGAGTGGTCAACACACGCGGATGCAACTATGGTCCCGGATGTTACGATCAGTGGTACAACATGGGCAGCATCACCAGCTATTTGGGTGCAAGCAGCAGCACTTCACAACAGGTGACCACAACCCAAAGCACGTCCACGACTTTCAGTCAGGCAATCGTCGGTGTGTTGAGCGTTCCGTGGTTGAGCCCACTCGATGCGAGTGCGCAGTCTATTATGAAACGCGCAGCCGGTGCGCCGTTCCCAAGCGATCGCCGCACAATGATTGGCTTGCGCATCTTCGGTAATGCTGCCAAGTGGCGCCTCGAAGACCCCGAGACAGGAAGAAAGATTGAGCTCAATGCGGCGGATTTCAAAGTTGCCGACACGGCGAATGGCTTGGTCTATGAAATTCCTGCCGCCATGTTCCTGGCGAAGACCAACGGACAGGCTGGCTTTACCGAAACCGCGCGCGTCACAGCGCTGACCGCGACAGGTGAGGTTGCGGTCGACAGGGGAGCCGCAGCGAAAACATGCCTGCACAGCATGAACGGTGGCACGCACAACGAAACACGAAATGTGACCACTTACTCGAGCAGCAGCTCATCGAGCACGAACTACACCTATGGTGGTGTTTACTACCGCCAAGGCTATTACGGAACTCGCTGGTACACGAGCCCGCTGGTTTTGGACCTCAAGCCGAACCGCAAGCTGCAGACCATCGCGCCCGAGTTGAGCAACGCGATGTTCGACCTTCAGGCGACCGGAATGAAGCAACGGGTCGGCTGGATTACCAAGGACACAGGCCTGCTGGCGCTTGACCTGAACAACAACGGCGAAATCGACAATGGCCGCGAGCTGTTCGGAGATTTCACCAAGCTGAAGTCGGGTTCGCTTGCCGCCAATGGTTATGAGGCACTCGCAGATCATGACAGCAACAAAGACGGCGTAATCGACAGCAAAGACCGAGTGTTCAAGAAGCTCGTACTCTGGATGGATGACAACGGTGACGGTGTGACCCAGAAGGGTGAATTGAAGAAACTCGCACAGGTGGGAATCACCGGAATCAGCGTCAAGTACGAGCAGGCTGCGGCCGACGAGCGCATCCAAAACCGCGGCAATACGAAGAACAACCTAGTTCTGTTCAAGGGCCGCTTCTTTGGCAGCAACTGTCCAGAAAATGGATGCCGCAGCTACGACGTGTACTTCGGCTACGATGACCCTCGTGAAACCGGTTGCCGTAAAATGACGTCACGCCGATTCTGGACATGGATGTCCTGCTGGATGATTTGCTCACTGCTGTCTGCAGTTGCCTGCGGCAGAAAAAAACGAGAGGTTCCCCTGCGGGGAACTTTTCTTGTTGAGGGGCAGCTGGCACTGACTCCTGAAATCGAAAAGAAACTCGCCTCATCACCACCCAATTTTGCCTGGGTCGACAAGGAGGGTGTGCGGCAGCCGCTTTCGGGAGTCTCATTTGACAAGACGACAGGGCGGTTTTCATTCGAGTTTAAACGCGACAATCTTATCCGCCGCATCGGCTACTCGCTTCCCGAGTTGAATGCGCTGATGGGCTTCAACCGCCCGCTCGAACGGCTCTCGGCACAAGGATACGACCAAAATGAAACCGGCTTTATTCGGCTGGAAGTCTTTTCGGAAGTGAGCATCGGAGATTCAGGCGAGATTCTCTATTACACGCAGAAACTTGCCGGACTGCCGATGTCGGCAAGCTTCAGCACAAACCGGAGTCTGAACATGGACCCCGTTCCCATCCAGACTCTCAAGGTGGGCTCAATCAAAGTCAACGTCAAAGACTCATCCGGAAAACCCGTGGAAGGCGCGCTGGTGAGTGTCATTCCGCTCGCAATCTTTGAAAGCAAGTCCGATGATTTTCGCCCGTTCAACTTCCGCCAGCAGTCGATCTTCACACCAAGCGGAAGCCTCTCGAATGCACAAGGAAGTACTCATGCATGGCCAGTTCCACTCGGCGTCGACAAGACTTCCAAGTTCCAGATATCGGTCAGCCATCCAAACTTCTGCACACAGGTGTCCGCTCCTATTTTTCACGATTCGGCACTTCCCGCTGTCAACGTGACGCTCACTTCGTGCACTGAGCAACAGCGCAGCAACAATCAAATCGACTGGGACGTTGCGTTCCCGTCAAACCTTTTTATTCTTTCCCAGCCGCGCGGTTCACTGCCCGCGGGTACAGCCTTCACCAACGAAGAGAAGGTTGAACTGCAATTCACCAACAAGAGCTCGACACTGCGCGGACTCACGGTGAGAATTCATGAGGGCGACGATACCGGAGCGCCTGTGATCCTCACACAGGAATTTTCAACCTTTGCAGACAAGCTGGTGGTGAATTTGCCGCCCACGTTCAACAACGGAACTTCGGCGAGCGGACGCTTTTTAATCAATCTAATCGCAAGGGTTTCCGACGAAGACAAAGCCGCGGGCATCAAAGAGTTCTCAAAGACCCTGGACGGAAACAAAGGTGTGTTCAGGCTCGAACCAGTCAGACAAACAGACTTTCAAATTTTAGGTCACAATTCCGTGCTGGATCTCATTTCTGGTCAAGACGGCCAGAAATTTAAAGTGAAGTACAGCCAATGCAAGGCAGGCATCAAAATTGGAA
>JBEDKY010000183.1:0-2534 GCA_041171905.1 Pseudomonadota bacterium | reverse complement strand
CATCGTCTTCTGAGTGAGCCAGACGCTATTTTCCTCAAAACGGACCTGAATCTTTGCGCGCCCGTCGTGCGTTTGGAAGAGGATTATTTCGCCGCGTGCTAAGTTATTGGGTGCTTCAGGTCTTTTTTTCATGCCGCGCGATCCTTGTTGTTGCTGTCACGGTTCACGACCATTTGAGAGTGTTGCTCAGGTTTTCACCAACGCCAGCCCCTCAAGAGATCGTGTCACAAATTGATAAAGTTTCTTAAATCGCCCGTACCGAATCATGTCTCTTGGTGAAATTTCTCCAAGCATTGGGTTTGGTAGGCGAAACCATAGTGCTGTTTTCGCTGCATCACCTCTGAAATAACCTGCAACGAGTTCACAAATCACTGCGATTTCACTCAGACGTGTTTTTAAAATTTCAGGCATCCGAGAGTCAAACCGGATTGAAGTGGGAGATAATGATGTTGCTCTCGCAATATCTTGTTTGTTCAGTCCCAAAAATTCGGTGACTGCTTTGGGATTGTCAAAAAGACCAAGGTAATTGTGGTCTGGAATGTGATTGAACGCTGTTTGAGGCATATATCCCCTTTTTGCCACCATTCTTAATCCACATATCGACCATGTTTCAACCAAATTTGAGCCAATCCTTTCTAATAATAATATCTTTTAATTACAGTTAAATGACTCGAGAAAATCTGCCTGATCGGTTGACTTGAAGACTCCGAAAGGCACTTTTGCCAAACTCTCGAAAATAAATTCGGTTACTCGACAGTAATCGAGTTCATGCTTCCAATGTGAGCCGTTGCCAAGCAGACGTTTGAAGAGGAACGAAAACAAGTCAAATTGGATGAAAATTATACAGGTGCACGCGCATTTTGAAGGCTTCAAAAATGGAACAGGTTTCGTCCGCCTGCGGCGGGCTGGGATGGTTTTTTGTTCAGGATCCGTTGGGCAGGTGTGCTTTTTCTCAAGCGTCGAGGTCGGCGACTCTCTCCGTCTATGAAAGGCAGAAGCATTTCGGTGAACAGAGTTCACTCGGATTCTACTTGTGGGTTCAAATGAGTTCGAGAAATGGTTCTATTTGGAATCTCCGTGCCTACCCTGCGGTGTATCTCTGATTGCGAGGAGTCGAGAAAGCGTTCCAAAGAGACAGTATGGATGGGTGGCAACCTAGGTGGTGCTTGTCTGCAAAACCTCCATATTTTTGGATATTTCACATTTTAATCATTTAAAATTAGGTATTTACATTTTTGCAATCTAAATTTAAAAAATTAAAAATTGAGATTGTAAAAACGTAGATAGCTGATATTATTTATCATATATGAAAGAATCAAAACTGAACGACCACATAGCCGCTCTACATCGTCTGTACCCTCAGCAGATGGGGAATGTGGCTCAGACTTTGCCTAAAAGTGCCTTAATTGGCTTGCCAGTATGGATCAAAGGCTCTGTTAAGATTTTTCAGCTCGAGCGCCTCGGAGAATCGACTGAAGCATTTCTCTACCTCGTTGAACCTGAGCTGGAACTGACTTTTGATCAACTGATGCGAATTTACCGACAACTCGTTGAAAGATTCGCAGCACCCGTTCTTATTATCGCGGACAACCTTCCAGCCAAGCATCGGCCGCTGCTGGTCAAGTTCAACATCGCGTTTATCTACAAAAGCGAATCGATTTATGCTCCGGCACTCGGATTGATGTTTAATCATCTAAAGCGTTTTCAGGAAGACCGAAAAAGTCGGGTCGAATTTAAAAGAGAAGCGCTCACGCCTTTTGCGCTGAAGCTCATTTCCGGCCTGCTGACAGATCGAATTCCACCCGAATTTACACTCAAGGCTTTGCACGAGTTCCTTCGTCAAGAGGCCGGCGAAGTGTCGGCGGCCAAACTGAGCATCACTTTGAGGGACTTGGTCAATCATGGTCTCTTGCATGCTTCGGGGGCGGGACCAACCCGTTGCTTTGCGAAATTGAATGTTGAGAAAACGTGGGAAAAAATCTTGCTTGCACCGTTAGAACCATTTTTTCGGCAGGTAGAGATTAATTTCGTTCAAAAAGAAAATAGAGAAAAATATTGCCTTGCTGGGGAAAGTGCCTTGGCGCAGTATTCAAATCTGGCTGTGACCGGAACCGTGACTCACGCAATGAGTGTGAGAGAGTTTCGTGCTAGCTACAAAGGCATAAGAAGCAAAGTGCCATCGAGTAATTTAAATATTCCAGCTGTCATTCAAATTTGGAAAGAACCACCGCATCTTTTCGCCGTGGAGGGAGTGTTGAATCCTGTTGAGTTATTTTTTTCTATGAGAAATAACCCTGACGAGCGCGTGCAATTAGCCCTCGACGAAATGCTGAAGAAATATGGTTTGGTCAGAAAGGAAAAGTAAGTGGCATATCCACATGGCTTTAATCATTTTTGTGCTTATCTGAAAGGGCTCGAGGAATGTTATGTCATTATCGGTGGCGGTGCTGCATCCATTTTAATGGACGACGAAGGGCTTGAATTCAGAGCCACAAAAGATGTCGATCTTGTTGTGCTTGTCCGCTCCAAAGATT
>JBEDKY010000182.1:0-9490 GCA_041171905.1 Pseudomonadota bacterium | reverse complement strand
TCTAAGCGAATCGGGCGACAAGTTCGACTTGGCGACCCTGTTTTTGCAGATAAGCCTCGTTCTGGGCGCGATCGGTCTGATCGCCAAAAGTCTGAAAGTCAGACTCTATTTTCTCGGCGGGCTGATATCACTCGGACTCACAGGCTCGGTTTTTTGCGTACTGGCATACAGAATGGCTTTTGCCGCCTCAGGCGGATGAAGCAAAAATAGAAAGAGAAAGGCCCCGAACAGTAGGCAGAGAGGATGGCCCTCAATGCTCTCAAATATGAACGACTCAGCGGCAGGCTTGCCACCTGTCATCAATACGAACGCAAATCTCGTCACGTTCCAGCCCATGTGAAAACCCCAGGCTGCCATGATGTTTTTGTGGCCAAGAAACAACAACGTTCCGGATGCACCCAAAAAGAAGAGCGTCAAAAGTGGTATCGGAGACAGATTCACTCCTTCGCTCACCCGGTAGTTGAGCCAGTGCGCGAAAGAAAAAAAACATCCGGATATGAATAACTGCTGCGCACGCGAGGCCGTGAGCTGCGGGAGAATATCGCGGATGAAATAGGTACGAAACAAAACCTCCTCACAAAAAGACTGAAAAAAAACGGTAAAAAGTAACAACCCCAACACACCAGCCGGCTGAAAGACAAAAATCGCTGCAGGCGTGCCAGCCACAATGATCACAAGCCAGGCAAAAACAAGCGCAGCAAGAAAACTCACTGAGAATAAACCGAGAGTCTTTCGATTCAGATTGATTCCCAATGACTCAATGAACCCGGCGCCGAAAAGGAGTTTTGCGATCAGCAAAATCAGACCGCTGGAAACGAGCGATGCGGGCAATGTTGGAAGTAAAAATCCAATGCCGACTGTTGCAAACGAAAGAAAATAGAAGAAAGCTCGAAGAAACGGGTTTTCAAGGATTATCATATGTGTCCTCGCCGGCTGAGACGGACCACGACGAAATGAAACTATCATTTTACCAAACAAAACCATTCATCAAAACAATGGTGTTCCTGACACTGCTGACAATCATTCTATTGCCAGGCATATTTTTTTTAAGCGCACGTTTTTTTGCGATTGGCAAAACTGCTACGAATGCATTTAAAGCTCCGCGCCGCGTGCTCGTCGTTTTTGCGCACACCGACGACGAAGTCACCAACTCTGGACTCCTCCGCCATTGGGCCAACCAGGGCAGTCAAATCACTCTCATGACACTCACTGACGGTGCAGCAAATCCGCAATCAGACCTGTCGGTCTGCAATGCACAGGACACGATAACTGATTGCCGCATGAGGGAGCTGCGTGACTCGGCCAGAATTCTTGGTATCCGCAACGTTAGAACTCCATTGATTCCCGACTCGAAACTGATGGAACACCTCACCCGGGCCAGCAAACTTGTCGGCGAGGAGATTGCATCGCTCAGGCCAGACGCGATACTCACCATGGAACCTTCAGGATTGAACGGACTCTCCGATCACCGTGCGGCATTTTTGTCCGTCGCTCTGAGTCTGCAGGAACAACCCCATCAAAGCAGAGCATTTCTGTCGGTCCTTCCACCGCCCTTCGCATGGATTTTGCCCAGCCGTATTCCTGCAGACTTCAGCGGCAGCAACAAAGTGTTTCCGCTCAGCGATTCACTCATAGAAATCAAGGCGGCCGATGCTGCGGCCCACCGCAGCCAATCTGCGACTATAAACGGGCTCACATTGGGATTGGGTGCGCGCAAGCTTTTTCAATGGATAAATTTTGAGACTTACAATGTCGTCGAAGCCGATGATTTGCAGCACTATATCAATGCAGCACGATAATCCGATTCTCTCGGCAACCGACTCGTCCAGATGATGACCAACCTTATCCTATTTGCAACTCACCTGCACACCTGAATTGGTGCCTTTGCCAGCCTGTGCTCCAGCCGCACTTTCGACTTCCTCGGTGTACTCCGGCAATGCCTGAACCGAGGCGCCGCCGGATGTTTCAACGCCATCAACGGTGGCAACAACTCCGATCGGTGTATTGCCAATCAACAAAACCGAACCCGAGTCGCCAGGTTGAAGCAGCATTGTGATGGCTGAAGCTGAGCCTGTGCCATAGGGAACCAAAATCGTCTTATCTTTAAATATAAGCCTCGACGTCGGATCCGATTCTGTATTGCTGGAGCTTAACGACTTCGGAATCATCTGCGAAGGAGTGGCGAGCCCAAAGAAAAGAGGACCGGCATCACCCAAGGTCTGCTCTGCAGCAGAGAGAGTTGCTTTGTAACTCGTGCGCAGAATATTGCTCGCGAAGAAAATTTTGGCGGATTCAATCGAGGCTATGAAGGAATATTTGCCGATGTCCTCTTGTCCCTTCAACAGCCACTTGATGTTGAACCGGTCCGGACTGACGACCTCATCATGCAATGCTTTCGGGAAACTCCTCACGTTTCCAGTCGCGTCGTCTTTGACCCAAATTTTGTACTCATCCACTGCATCTTTGAAGAAGTCACGGAATGCCTGCGCACAGATTCCAGCACTGTCGCCAACGGCGCAGGCAGCGACACGATCAATCAATGCGGACTGTGACTCAAAACTTCGATAACGGGTCATGATTCCGACGCGAACGCGCCACTGACTCAGAAAAAATATGAAATCGCCGCGCATTGTGCCGGTTGCGGTCGGAGTCAGCGGAATGACCGACTCTGCTTCAACGAATTTGCTTTCCTCCACTGACTTCAACTCAGCCGCCATTCGTCCCAGCGCCTCACTCACCTCAGGTTGGGCAAAGCTTTCATCGACCACCTCTGCTTCAACTCTTGCCAAGTCCAAAACGGTGCTGCAGACGGATGTGAAGCCAGCGTTTGCTGATTTATATTGCAGCGAATCAGATTTGCAGTGGTTAATCCCGCGTTCGATGACCGGTGCTCCATTGAGGCTGTACGAGCCACGCTGTGCCGAGGCCACGTACGTCACAAGGTCTTCTGCGGCAAGAGAGTCTCCGACAGCCGCGAACCTTGCCCGGTTCTCAAATAGATCGAGTCCCTGCTTGTATTTTTCCAAAACAGGCAAAGTAACTTTTAGCCTCATGTAGCTTTTCTTTTCAGGATCAAAAATATTCAATTCAGCAGCTTTTGCTTTCGAAAAATTGAGGCAGTGATCTGCAGTCCAAAACGCAAGTCTTGCCGGGTTCACATTGCCACCTGCCTGGACGGGGACGTAGTCCATCATCACAGTGCAGCGTGAGCGTTTGGAGTTGTCAGGTGACTCAGGATTTTCGAGAAAATCAATGACTCCCCCCCACGCGGGCATCAGAGTTCCTGACTTTACTTCCTGAGCAATAGACGATTCTGCAACGGCCACTGACTTAACAGAAGAGCAGCTGCTCCGCGCACCCGACTTGGCTGCACACGCAACTACGAAAAAAACCAATGGAAATAAAAAGTAACGCTCTGCCATTCCGGCTGTATCGGCCGACACGGCAAAACACTTAAACAGAATAAGAAATCCTATTTTTTCATTTCGTTTTAGTGAGTTGAATTATGCACATCGCGCACCGCCCGACCCGAAGGGTCGGCCATTTGTGCAAAGGCCTGATCCCATTTGATGGCAGTCGGGGTGCTGCAGGCAACGCTGGGACCATCAGGAATCAAACGAACAGCTGCCGGATTGCGGAAGTGTCCATCAAATATACTCCTGTACCAGAACCCTTCTTTGGTCGTCGGAGTCTTTTCCGGAAAGCGGTGCCTTGCGTTGGCCAACATCGCGTCGCTGACCTCTGCATTGGCAAACGCCTTGAGCGAGTCGATCCAGCTGTAGCCGACGCCATCAGAAAATTGTTCCTTCTGCCGCCAGAGAATCTCGTCGGGAATGAGGCCGCGGAAAGCATCACGCAAAATAAACTTCTCGATTTTTCCTTTGCCGCACATTTTATCAGCGGTGCGCAAACTCATAGCCACATCGAGAAATTCCTTGTCAAGGAACGGCACCCGCGCCTCAATCCCCCAAGCAGACATCGCCTTGTTGGCGCGCAAGCAGTCATATTTGTGCAACATAGACAATTTACGCAACAGTTCTTCATGGAACTCCTGCGCATTTGGCGCTTTATGGAAATAGAGATATCCACCGAAAACTTCATCGGCTCCTTCGCCCGACAAGATCATCTTGATACCCATTGCACGAATCTTTCGCGCCATCAGGTACATCGGAGTCGCTGCGCGGATTGTTGTGATGTCGAAGGTCTCGAGGTGATAAATCACGTCTGAAATTGCGTCCAGACCTTCCTGAACGGTGAAGTTGATTTCGTGATGAGTCGAGCCGATATGCTCGGCCACCTTTCGCGCCATTTTCAAGTCAGGTGAATCCTTGAGTCCAACGGAAAACGAGTGCAATTGGGGCCACCATGCGGGTTCCTTGCCGTCGCTTTCGATGCGACGCGCGCTGAGTCGTGCTGCAAGCGCCGAAACAAGAGAAGAATCAACTCCGCCAGAGATAAGCACACCATAGGGAACGTCACACATCAACTGCCGACGGACCGCTCCCTCAAGAGCACCCGACAACAATTCAGCAGAGGCAGGAACCGCCGGCAGAACGTCAGTCCTGTCCCACTCCGGCTTGTAGTAACGGATGAACTTTTTGTCCTGTCCTGTGTAGTAATGACCAGGAGGAAACTCTTCCACGACCTTGCAAACATCAACGATCGCCTTGAGTTCAGAAGCTACATAAAGAGTTCCATGCTGATCCCAGCCCATGTAAAGCGGTATGATGCCAATGTGGTCGCGGGCAATCAGATACGTCCCACGCGCTTTGTCATAAAGAACAAATGCAAAAATTCCATTAATCTTGTTTAAAAAATCCGCACCATATTCATCGTAGAGATAGAGCAGCACCTCGCAGTCGGATTGCGTCTGAAACTCATGCTGCTTTGTGAGCTCCTGATTCCTGAGCTCAACATGATTGTAAATTTCTCCGTTGACGGCCAGTACGGCACCGGTCGTTTGATCCACCAGTGGTTGCGCTCCACTCATGACATCAACGATTGCAAGCCGCTCGTGACACAAAATTGCGCGATCGTCTGAATAAACACCGCTCCAGTCGGGACCCCGATGACGGATCTTTTTCACCAGCGACAGCGCATCTTTTCGCAGCTGCTGCGGGTCACCGGCCAGTTCGAGCAATGCAAGGATCCCACACATAACGCCACTCCTTAAGTTCAAAAAACAATTTATTAAAACACAATCTCAGCAGACATCAGGCAGCCAGTGGCGGCAGTGTTCTGACATTTGCACAATTTTTTCAGCTCAGTCTCTGATATTAATATACGCAGATGATATAATTGATATTTTTTAAATTTTAAGTTTGCTTAATTTTGTTCCGATATGCTCAATAACAGAACTTATCGAAACTACTGTCGGGTGCCTTATGAAAGACGACCACAAATCTCTTCTCAAAGAAGTGTGCCAGAACATCAAGCCAAGCCTTTATTTAGAGTACGCTGCCTTTCTTGAAGACGTCTTTCAGTGGATCAAGGCACGCAGCAAGAACTACTCCTACATCCTTTTTGCGGATGACCTCGGATTCTCTAAAACGAACGTGATTCACCTGATGATTCGAGGAAAGCGTCGACTGAGCCCGAAGGGCGTCACGCGCATAACCGAGACGCTGCACATCCGCGGCGCCGAGCGCATGTATCTCGAGACGCTGGTTAAGTACCAGAATGCACGGCTATCGTCGGACCGCGAGAGCTTATTCAGCCGTTTGATGGAAATAAAATCGAAAAGCCTGTCATCACCGATTGAGCAACACCAGCTCGAGTATTACCGGGAATGGTACCATCCGGTCATCCGCGAACTTGTAGGCATGCAGGGTTTCAAAGCTGATCCGCACTGGATCGTTGATCACATCGAACCTCGCGTCCTGCCAGAGCAGGCTCGTAAAAGTCTTGCACTGCTTCAGGAACTCAATCTTATCCGCGCCAAGGAAACCGGCGATGGGTTCGAACTGACTTCGCAACACGTTTCCACCGGCGACGAAATCGCGAGCCACGCAGTAGTTCGCTATCACCAGCGGACAATTGAAATCGGCCGCGAGTCGATAACGAATTTCGATCATACCGAGCGCAATGTGAGCGCCGTGACGCTGTCGATTTCAGAAAAGACATTTGAAAAAGTCGCAGAAGAAATTGCCGCGTTTCGAAAAAGAATACTCGAGATTTCCGAACAGGACGCATCACCGGACCGGGTCTATCAATTGAATGTTCAATTTTTTCCCTTCACACGCAGAACCAAGGAGTAACAAAGAATGAAAGGACGCATCCAAATCCTCGGTTCTCAAAACGCACTTCGTCAATTTCGCATTTGCGCATCGTTGTTTATCGTCGCTGCCGTGCTCGGATCGTGCGGCACCGAAACAGGCAATCCCGTTATCAAAAGGCCGACCACTCCACGCAACGTTGCACAAGATACGGTTGAATCCGATTTGCTTGAACTCTCTGAAAGCATCAGCGAGCAAGGAAGTAGTGATATTGCGTTCAATTTAAACGCACACAAGAATTCCGCAGATGCGCCTGTGGAGGTTGCCGAGTGCACTTCCAACGGCACCGCTGCCACCACAGTGGTCGAGAAAACTAAAGAGAACAAAAAAGACTTCACCAAACAGGGACGCAGTGTACAGGTCAGCCAGTATCGCAAAATCACCACCGAATGGCTGTCGCCCAACGGTGGTCTGACTTGTGTCGGAAAGAATTTAAAAAAGAGCCTGCGCTCACTGAAAGGCGCAAGCGAAACCCGCAAGGGAAGCGTCAGCCGTACAATCTCCAGAACCTTCAATTCTGCTAATGTATCTGAATCCGAGTATTCAAATGCAAGGTTTGCTTCCGAGGGTGTCTGGAAAACAAAATTTGACGACTTCTCAACAGTCGACGACAGTTTCCTGATCAGCAAAACAAACGAATGGTCGCTTAAGAAATCAAGTTTTCAAACGACATCTGAAGGCGAAACAAGCTCAGAATCGAGCAGTGAAACTTCCGCTGGCGCACCGATCAAAGTTGTAACGGCCCGTTCGCGCGATACTGGCAGCATAACAAGCCGGACGATCGAAAGCGGAACAATTAAGACGACACGGCCCGACGGCACAATAATCGAGGTAAGTTTTGAATCGGTCGTCTTCAAAACGAGCGACTCTTGTTACCCCTCAAACGGAAAAATGCGGGGTCTTGTGACACCCGCACTCTCATCGGGACAAACGCCCGAGTCTTTCGAAATCAACTTTGCTGAAGTGGGTTCTGAACTTCCCTCGATTCAATTCGGAGACGGACAGAAGATTCCACTCAGCGGTGCCTGCTTCGAGTGAGCTTGTAACTCACCCGTCTCAGTCACGTCAGTCCAGAATTCGCAGCAATTAGCGGCGAGGACCTGAACCGAAACCGCGAGGGCCGCGGTCGCCGAAGTCACGGCGAGGACGATCGCCACGCTCAGGTTGAGGACGAGCCTCATTGACTGTCATAGAACGGCCGCCCCATTGAGCACCATTCCACTTAGAAATAGCTTCCTGAGCCTGATCATCAGTGCCCATTTCGACGAAAGCAAATCCCTTGCTACGGCCCGTTTCCCGATCGGTTACGATACGAACCGATTCAACCTGGCCACATTCAGAAAATGCCTGAGCCAGCGCATCTTCAGTAGCAGAATAAGGGATATTACCAACGTACAACTTCTTACCCATGACTTCTCCTTAAAACACCTCAGCCTTGGAAGAAGACAACAAAGTAAGAACGCTTCAACCCAAAGGCGCGGTGAACCTAGCACGGCTCTCGGAGACCTCCAACCATTTTGTTAAATATTTTTTCACCATGCGGGCAGCGATTGCTCAAGGAATTGCGCAAGCTGGGAATTTCCGTATAAAACCCGAGGATTAAACTGTGGAGCGGCGCTCCCTTGATGGCGTCCTTCGACTGTTACAATGACATCATTGCCACTCAAACGCCCTTTTGTCTCGATTGCCAGCTGCAGAATGAGGCGGGCGAGAAGGTCCGAACCAACCTTATTGGCCCCGAATCCTCTGCCAAAAAAGCTCTCCAAAAATCTCCCCTTGGCTTCGGCGCTGCCCTGCAGTTGAGCCGCCCGCAATTTTGGGAGGAAATCCTGCGCCAAAAAGTGACAATAAAAGCTCCCCCACTGGTATGCGATTCGCTGGCAGGCAGCTTCGTTGACCGTGCCGGCAACTCCAGCCGGTATGCCCGCAGGCAACACCAGGAACGGAAGACCAAATGTGTTGTCAAAGGTGTCGGCAACTCCAGCAGCAGCCTGCCAGACACGTTCTTCACTCACACGCCTGGAATCGAAAATTAAGTCCAGCAATTGCGGCGAAAAGCCAATCGCGATCCGGCCCCTGAAACGCCCCTCCGCTTCACCCGCATATAACTTTTCAAGACCAAGTGACGGGGCGACTGGTCCGAGAATATTGTGTGCCTGAATCAAAAACTGCTGCAGGTGAGACTGACCGATCGAGCGCGATTCAACCTCCTGAGAGTACCAGTAAATGGACTGCAATCCGGGCTGTGTCAGCACGTCCGACATAAAACCACTGCTGCGCTCGCGCTTTTCACCCACCAATCCAAACATCACAGAATTGCGGAACGACCAACGAATCAGTGAGCCCACAATGTCTGAATTAAGAACTCCATGCGACAACTGATATTGTTCACGCTGCCAGGTCTCTGACAACTCGTACGCAAGTTGCCTCGCAAATCTGATCTGAAATTGTGACTCGCGTACTTCGCTTTTTGAACTTGCCGAGAGAAGCTTTGTCACAGCGGGTGAATTTTTGGTTGCGTGAGATTTCGCCAGTCGCTCAGCTAGAACAAGATTATGCAATGGACGGCCTTTTAAGATGAACTTGTCCAGATCGGCGCGTGCACTGAGCAACACAGAACCACCACTCACCGCATGCAGATACGCCTCCGCAGCGTCCGCATCGCGTAAATCGAAAACGTAGTCAGCATAAAACTGTTGTTTTCCACTCAGCGCTTCACTCCAGCTCACGCTTGCATCCAAACGGAGCTCCTGATCGGTGTACACATAAACTGACTCCGCCGTTTTGCGGATTCTCATCGTTGTTTGTGGATTCAATTGATCGACAAAACTATTTATCCGTGCGGTCGTCTGGCCTTGAATTTGTTCGGGTGAGCGGCTGATTGAAAGCGAAAAGTCAGTTAGACCATCAGGCCTCTTTTCGACAACCTGAGCAAATTTTGCGGCCTCAACCGCGTTATTTTGCCCAATATCCTGAAGCACAGACGGACCCGCGAATTTTCGCAACTGCTGCGGAAGTTGAATTTTTTGGCTCACCGAAAAACGCACGTCAGCAGTTTTTATAATCTCACCAATTTGGTGAATCTTCGAAAACGGAATCACCCTAATCCTTGCTGCAACAGATGCGCCTGCCATCGCAGTTGTTGAAAAGGATTTTTCGTTTTGTTGAAAAATCCGCACTCTCACAGAATTTTTATCAACCTTGAAAATATGCAG